>NZ_JAGGQX010000019.1:0-103208 GCF_018613095.1 Bacillus sp. ISL-75 | reverse complement strand
CGTTCTATGTGACCGTATTGCCACTGCAGCCAGGGTTTCGGTCACTTAAAGGCGTTCTATGTGACCGTATTGCCGCTGAAGCCAGGGTTTCGGTCACTTAAAGGCGTTCTATGTGACCGTATAGCCATTACAGCCATGGTTTCGGTCACTTAAAGAGGTTCTATGTGACCTTAATGGTGGTGAACCTAGGTTAATGCAACTCGTGTAGTCTTTACGGAACCTCACGATAATCTTTAGCAAATTTAACATTTAGCATTTGGTTATTCTTTGGTATTTTCACTCTCAAGCTAATCGAATTATGGAAGGATTTTGGATCAAAGTAATAACATTCATCTGTTTGAGGACAGTAAAGGCAGTATACATCGATTTCATCTTTGTCTACATATTTGGTCATTACACCATTGCTAGTACTATAGGATGAACTAAATCTAACTTCTAAAATCCCTTTTTTATTTAAATTTCTATATTTAACCTGCACTCTTTTAAAATTCTGATCTTTATAAACAACTAAATCAAATGGAGCATGCTCTGTTTGTGGAAGTAAAATCATATACCCCTTTTCATAAAGGTCAACCTGAGCCTTTAAAACACCTAAGTCCCCTTTACTCTTAGTATGATGTTTCATCTGATTACCACCCTTCTTCAATTTTTAGAAAATTGTTTGGCAAATAAAATTATTTGGATTGTAAGCAAGTATCAATAAACAGAAAAAAACTCACTTATAAAAGTGAGTTTTTTTCTCTAGTATGTAGTATAGCGTCCCAGGAGAGATTCGAACTCCCGACCCACGCCTTAGCTTACCACTATGACTTTCGTCACCAAACAAATGCTGTTTGTGGTCTGGACTATATCTTCACCATTTCAGGTGCGACACGTGTAGTCTCTACGGAACCTCACGATAATCAAAAAGATTATTTTTTAAAATCCTTACCACTGACAGTTGTCAGTCATTCAAGATTTCTCTTCCTTATGAAAGGCGTAAGTTTCCTCGGTATTACCATCAGCATAATCTGTTAAGGCTTCACCGATATAGTGTCGTCCACTTTATAGGTTCTTGTTTCCCTATAAAGGCTCCTATTTTCTTGAAGGGCGTTGCTCTATCCAGCTGAGCTACTGGGACATATAAGTTGTTTAAGACAAGATTTATTATATTACCGTAATATCAAAAAGTCAACAGACTTTCGATTATTTTTTTAAAAAAATAAAAGGGAGAGGAACTCTCCCTCTTATTTATCGAAGGGCAAATTCACGGGCAAGCTCTGGAATTTCTCGTCCATCCGCTTCAAACACTGACATTTTAACTTTCTCATCCTGTAAATCAAGAATAACATAGGTTTTTTCTAAGCGTTCCCTTGGCAAGCGAATGCTGCCTGGATTTAAAAATAAGGTACCATCAATCACTTCCGCACCAAGGACATGCGAGTGGCCAAAACAGACGATATCGGCGTTTACTTCCTGTGCTTTATATTTAATATTCATCAAAGAAGATTTTACTGAATAAAGATGCCCATGAGTAATGAAGAATTTCTTCCCCGCCGCCTCAGCCATCATCTCCAACGGATATACGCTGCCGAAATCACAATTTCCCCTTACCGTTATATAACCAGATATCGCTTGATCATCAGGCATCAATTCCGAATCGCCACAATGAATCATTAAATCAACATCTTCAGAATGCCTTTCTCTTAAAACATTGAGTTCTTTCGTCAACCCATGGCTATCACTAACCACTAAAACCTTACTCATTACTTCTCCGCTCTTTCTAAAATAGAATCCAAGACCACATCGAGCTTCTTCAATGCATTCGCACGGTGGCTGATTTTATTTTTTTCATCTGATGATAATTCGGCCATGGCTAGACTTTTCTCAGGCACATAAAAAACAGGATCATAGCCAAATCCATTGGTACCTCTTTGTTCTTCAAGAATACGACCTTCACAGGTGCCTGACACCGTTATGGTTTCTTGACCTGGAACGGCGACAGCTAAAGCACAGTAGAATCGTGCGGATCGCTTTTCATCTGGAAGTCCTTTTAATTCTGACAGGACTTTATCTGTATTGTTTTGGTCATTTTTTGGTTCCCCAGCATAGCGTGCTGAATAGATTCCTGGTCTTCCTTCAAGCGCATCCACCATCAAGCCAGAATCGTCGCCAATCACCATTTTCCCAAGTGCTTGGGAGACAGCCTCCGCCTTCAAGATCGCATTTTCTTCAAACGTCGAGCCCGTTTCGTCTACGTCGGGTATTTCAGGAAAATCAAGCAAGGTTCGGACTTCGATCCCTCTTGACGCAAAGATATGCTCAAATTCCCTCGCCTTTCCGGGATTTTTCGTCGCAATAATAACTTCTTTCATTCACAGTCGCCCCTTATTTTTGTCTTCGTGATTCTATTTTTCGGGTAATCTCTTCACCGAGTACCGCTTTTTGTTGTTCAAATAGTTCCATAAGCCCAGTTTGAGCAGCACTAAGCAGACCTTGAAGCTGCTCGTAGGAGAATGTTGATTCCTCGCCCGTTCCCTGCAGTTCAACAAATTCGCCATTTCCAGTCATGACTACATTCATATCGACCTGTGCCTTATAATCCTCTGCATAATTTAAGTCAAGAACAGTTTGGTTATTTTGTAAAATCCCCACACTTGTTGCTGCTAAATAATCCGTAATCGGAAACCTTGCAAACGACTTTTTCTCTGCTAAAGAATTTAAAGCGAGGGTCATCGCCACAAATGCACCGGTGATCGAGGCTGTTCGTGTCCCACCATCCGCTTGGATCACGTCACAATCGATCCAAACGGTTTTTTCACCTAACGCCCCTAAATCGACAACTGCTCTAAGGGCACGCCCGATTAACCGTTGAATTTCCATTGTCCGGCCAGAGACCTTCCCTTTTGACGATTCGCGAATGTTTCTTGTTTCTGTCGCCCTTGGCAGCATCGAATACTCGGCAGTAATCCAGCCTTTGCCTTCCCCTCTCATAAAATGAGGAACTCTCTCTTCAATACTTGCAGCACAAATTACTTTCGTATTACCAACAGAAATAAGGACAGAACCTTCAGGGTGCATTAAATAATTTGGTTCAATATGTATGGGCCTTAGTTGGAGCGGCTCTCTTCCATCAACACGCACAAATACTACCTCCTTCAACTTTGTAAAGCATTTTTAAATTGGTACATGAATTTTACTTATACCAAATAAAGAAGAGGCGGGCTTAAAGCCAACCTCTTTCTTGGTCACTATATAGTATAACAAATAATTTTTTTTAAAAACTACCTGTATTGACTTTTTCTGGTCGAGTTACTGGTTCAGTTAATTTTTTGCCATTGTCATTTTTGATGTCTGCCTTGCCATTTACTTGAACAGCCACTTTTTCAACACCCTCTTGTTCCGTTAAGGAAAGCACGAGTGCATCTAGTAAATGTTGTGAAATTTCCTTTTCTTCAAAGCTGCCAAAAATATTCTCATTAAAGTTCAAGGTTACTTGTCCGTCCTCGTACTTTGGCGCCTCTAGGAGTTTAACATCTGACATAAATTCAGATACGAGTGGTGATTTCCCACTAGGTCCTTTTATTAATTCATTGACGACTGCAACATAGGGATCTTTCTCAGTGTTGCTAACCCGGCGCGTCACAGGTACATAATAGTAGGAGCCTTCTTCACCGCCAATATAATAGACAGTTACTGGTTTGGTATTGGTGATATCAGTTACATCCGCTGTATCATAGTTGATACCGGTGGCTCTTGAGAGGTTTTCACTTATTGGTGTTCCATTAACAGGCATTTCCGTTAAATCATGACCGTTCATTTTTAGCTTAACGGTTTTAACATTATCAAACTGAGTCAGCGTCCAAGTGACCGATTGGAGGATCTTCATCTCATCTTCAGCTTGGTAATTCTTAAACTCTTTTGAAAAATTAACCGTGGCGACGCCATCTTTATCAATATTCACAGACAGATCCGTGTCCTCTGGGAGGATTGCTCGAAAATCATTTGGTAGTTGATCTGTAACAGGTCCATTCACCACTAAATATTCAAGGGCCTGTTTAGCAACTGATGTTGTTTTCGGTAGGTCCAAAGTTTGCGGTACAACATAGCCATCTTTATCAACCAGATAAAGCTCCGTTTTGACTGTGTTTTCTTGCTTAGCCGTTTCTTTAGCCGTCGGTTCCTTACTTGTTGTTTTTTCTGCAATCGTCGTACTCTTTGGTGGATCAATTTTCTTTTGTGTTTCCGACCCTAATAATCCACAACCTGAGAGTAGAACTGTTGAAGTAAGCACAGTCGACATAAGGATCTTGGCTTTATTTTTAGACATAACTATTTCCCCCTAAGACAGTTTGTACTAACATGTATACGAGCCTAGAGAGAAATTAGACCGACTTAAACAAGAAAAATAGAACAATATTTTAAAAAATAATATAAATAGTAAAAATAGTAACAATGTTAAAAATGGTGTCAGGCACCACGCGTGTACAAATGTCCACGAGTTATGGACATTATCGTTTTTTCAGCAAAATAAAAAAGAGCCTCTTATTTAAAGAAGGCTCAACTTATAGCTTGATCTTTTGCACATTGTTAATTGGATTCCCCAGCCATTGTGAGGCGATTTTTGAAAATATCCGCCTTGAACCGGTTGTGTAAAATTCATGCTCTGGTTCTTCTTCACACGAATCTAGTAACCCATTATATTGGAGGATTGCACTTATTTCTCGAGCGGTCTCATCACCAGAGCTAATTACGCTTACAGACTCACCCATAACATTTTTTATGACGGGCTCAAGCAATGGGTAATGGGTGCAGCCTAAAATAAGGGTATCCAGGTTCTGATTCTGCATCGGCTTTAAGGCCTCGTCGACAATTCTTTCCGCAATCGGCCCACCAAATTCATTACTCTCAACAAGAGGGACAAATTTTGGACAAGCATGTGCTTTGACAAAAAGCCGGCTATTTAATGATTTCAAGGCTCTTTCATATGCACCACTTTTTACAGTACCCTCTGTGCCGATAATTCCTACACGGTAGTTTTTTGTTTTTTTGATTGCCGCCCGTGCTCCTGGATTAATTACTCCTAAAACTGGGATGGACAATTCCTTACGAATCTCGTCTAGTGCCGCTGCTGTTGCCGTATTGCAGGCAATAACGAGCATCTTAATCTTCTTTTCTAATAAAAAAGAGGTCATTTCCCATGTGAACCTCTTTACTTCCTTTGTTGTTCTCGGCCCATATGGGCAACGTGCGGTATCCCCCAAATAGATGATTTTCTCATTTGGAAGCTGTCTGATTACCTCTTTGGCAACAGTTAATCCGCCAACGCCGGAATCAATAACACCAATTGCTTGTTTCAAACTTATCGCCTCTTTTAACGCATTTCCTGATGCAATTTCGTTAAGCTTTTTTGAAGAAGTTGAATTTCTTCAGATGAGAAATCGACCAACACTTCTTCTAAATAAACTTGACGCTTTTTAATCACTTCATCAATGATTCGCTTGCCCTCTTCAAGTAGATGAATTCTGACAACACGACGATCGTTTGGATTTTTTACCCGTTCTACAAGTAAATTTTTCTCCATTCGATCAACAAGATCTGTCGTCGTACTGCATGCCAAATACATCTTATTAGAGAGCTCCCCGATTGTCATATCACCATCTTCAAAGAGCCATTGCAATGCAATGAATTGCGGTGGAGTAATCGTATAATTACTTAGCATTTCTCTTCCTTTTTGCTTGATGATCCCAGAGATGTAGCGTAAATCCTTCTCTATATTGGCAACAATGTCACCATTTGCTTCTTGTGAATTTTCGTGTTTCATCTCATAACACTCCTATAAAAAGCTTCTCTTCTCCTCAAGACCATATCTATTTAAACATATTGTTCAAAAATTAAATATCTAAATACTTACCTTATTTTCTACTTTTTTCGCTAAAAATTCAAGTTGAAACTATTAGAAATATTAGTTTGAGACACTTTGGAGTATAATAAAATAGAAATTAGAATAATCAACCAAAGGTGAGAAAAGAATGGAAATTGTAATCAGCAAGACAGCACTAAAGTGGTTTAAAGACGAAGTAGAGTTAAAAACAGGAGATAAGGTGAAGTTTTATCCAAAGGTTTATGGAAACAGCCCTGTGCAAGAAGGTTTCTCGCTCGGCTTCACAGTAGATAACGAGCCAATCGATATGATAACTAAATTCGAATCAGAGGGCATGTGGTTTTATGTTGAAGAAAGGGACTTGTGGTTTTTTAATGGACATGATTTACAGGTAAATTACAATGAAAAAACAGATGAATTAGAATATAGTTATACCAAGTCACCGGTATAATAGACTACTCAACAAAAATAGGAAGGTTGTTCTCAGCCCTCCTATTTTAGTCTTTATTAAAACTCCTGCCTATTTTATTTACCATTTTTTCGAAAAACCTCTCCACCTCTGTTTAGACCTTTCAATCTTATCTCCATTAATTGGCAGTATCACTTCGATTAGCGTTCCTTTTCCATCGCTCCAAAAATGAACGGTCCCATGGTGATTTTCAACAATTTGTTTGGAATTCATAATTCCTAATCCAGTGCCACTCTCTTTTGTTGTAAAAAATGGTTCCCCGACTCGTTTTAATACATGTTGCGGCATTCCACTTCCTGTATCCTTAATAAGCATCTTTACTTGATTAAAACCGTGCTTCTTCAGCTCAATAGTGATCACCCCTCCATTCGGCATCGCTTCAATCGCATTTTTTAAAAAATTTATAACCACTTGTTTTAGTTGATTTTTATCGCCGTTGATGATTAAATTTCCACAATCATTAACAAATTCAATCTGCACATTATTCATAATTGCCTGGGTATCAATCAGTGTTTTCACATCTTCAATCAATGCCTGTAAAAGCACAGGCTCAAACTTTAGATCTTGTGGTTTTGCGAGTATCAATAACTCACTGAGAATGAGTTCTATTCTATCAATTTCCGATTGGATAATATCAAAGTAAGATTTATGGTCATTTAGCTTTGTTTCTATTAATTGAAGAAACCCTTTAATCGCAGTGAGTGGATTTCGTACTTCATGTGCAATCCCTGCTGCCAATTGGCCAGCTACATTTAATTTCTCAGCATTTAGTAATAGTTCTAGTGTTTTTTTTCGATCAGTTATATCCCTAATAATTATATGTCTTGCAGGTTTATTTTGAAATATAGTCGGAATTCCTTTTACTTCCGCCTCAAACACAGTGCCATCCAACCTGATCAATTTATATTCAAAAAAGTCTGTTGCATCCCCACGGGTAACTATTTCCACCCGTTCTTTAATACGCCCATGATAATCAGGATGGATGAGATCGACTATTTTCTTTTGTTGAATTTCTTCTTTGTTTGATGCTCCAAATAACCTTGCACCCGTTTCATTTATAAAAAGAATGTCATCTTCACAGGCAATGATTACGGCGTCAGGTGAATTGTCAACTAAATCCCGATAGGATTCTTCACGTTTTTCTAATTCTTCTTCTATATTCGTTTTAATTGATCCATTATAAGCTGCTTTTATTGAACTGCCCATCTCTATTTATCTATTCCTTCCCCCATAAAATAAAAGCCAAGATAGGAGTCATCCCATCTTGGCTTATGTCTAGCTCAATTTAAATTGTCTAGTTCACTTCCGCCTTTATGCTGTTGGTGATAATATTAGTACGATTACACTTTTATCGCGATAAAAATCCCAATCCACAAATATATCATTCACTTTCGTTTGTAGAATCGATTCAAAATTACCACTATTATGTAATAATCGCTTCTCTAGATTCCGTTTAGCAATCCTTAATATCTCAAAGTTCCCTAAACGAATTAACTCCTTCTCAATTGGCACAAGAATACCATTTCGAATAACTACCAGCGTTCTTTCATTTAATAAATAGGAAACAACCTCTTCAGGCGTTTTTTCCGCTTGAAGGCTTATTCTATTAATTTCTTGGTGAAGGGATCCTTGACCATGATAATTACAGGTTTTTTCATTATTAATTTCGATTTCGGACGAGGTAGAGCCAATACAAACAAATAATCCACTTTTATTATGTAAACCCCAATCATAATAAAACTCATTAACTTCCATACTTGTCAGAATTTTAATATAGGCTTTAAACTCAGGGATTAATTTTTGCATCAACAAATCTCTTGTTGTTTGGATCATTGCTTCTTGTTGCTGCCCTAACAAAACACTTTCAGAAGGCGAAATAAAGTTCCGTAAATAAACAGTCAGTATCGTGTGATTATAGGAAACATAAACAGATTCGGGACCTTTCCCGAAGTTTTCACGGAGTGTTCTCCCAATATAACCCGCCAGTTCTGTTTGCACTTGTTTGTATTCCAAGAATAACATCCTTTTATGAGATAAAAGCATTATTTCTTTTATCCTAGGTTTATTTTAAATGTCTATAACTAGAATATCAATTTATTTATGAAGATTTATTCGTAATTTATGTGAAAAATTTACTTTTAGATGACAAAGACAAATTTATTCGGGATTTATTATTGCACACTCTTTGATTAACTCGAATAAAATTATTTCCTAGATTAACAATAATCTTAGTGTTACTTTTTAACACGAAACTTCAATGTGGAGGGATATACTTTGAATATTCTCTTTAGCTTATTCTCAACCTTAATTATTATGGGTATTAGAGCAGCATTCTTATTTAGTAAAACGACCACTCGGTTAAAAGCGTTGTTAAGAATGCCCGTTTTCGCCTAAGTATTGAGAAGTGTTCAAGTATCGTGGTCCGCATTGTTGTCGAAAAGGGGTAAGCATAGCAATATGCTTGCCTTTCTTATCTGGTTTTCTTATGTATCCAAAATTAAACCGGCCTCCCCAAAAGGATGCCGGTCATAATTAAAGTTCTAGCTCTCCCATTCGAAGGAGCTCTACAACTGCTTGTGAACGCCCCTTTACACCAAGCTTTTGCATGGCATTTGAAATGTGATTCCGAACCGTTTTTTCGCTTATAAATAATTCACCAGCGATTTCTTTCGTTGTTTTGTCTTGTACTAATAACTCGAATACTTCTCTTTCTCGTTTGGTGAGTAACGGCTTGTGATTATAAACATTCTCCTTCAAGTACTGTAACCCTCCTTGCCTTCGCCAGTATGAACACGGGGTGGGTATATATTTAGTCAAAATATCTTATGTGAACAGTACGAATGTAGTGACTATATTTACAAACAGATGATTCTTTTTATAAAAAAAAACTCCTAGCGATTAGGAGTTTTTGGGCTTTGCATAAATAATGTATCGTTTTGGGGCATTTCCTATATAACTAAACGGATAACAGGTTGTTAAGATTAATTCCTCTTTATTATGCTGGAGCGAAATAATGCTCGTATCATTAGATTTAACAATTTTTGTACCAATTATTTCATAAGTATAGGATCCATACGGCATTTCCAGTTTCAGTGAATCGCCAATCTCAAGTTCGCCTAATTTACGAAAAACGGTGTCTCGATGTCCGGAAAGAACAATTTGTCCTTGATCGCCTGGGTAATAGGCTCCTTTATAATGGCCGACACCTTTTTCGAGATCATCGGGGTCGGTTCCTTCGATGATTGCTAACTCTGCTTTAATTTTTGGAATGGCTAAAAGACCGACTGTCTCCCCCATTTCTGGCGGCTTGCTGTTTACATCCCTCTTTTTAGGGGCATTCTCAGGCTGATCTGCAATTAGTTCCTTAGCCTGCTTGAGTGAAGCATGTGTTTGCGTTTTCACATCTATAAATTGCCAAAGCCCAATACCTACTAAAATTAATCCTGTAAGAATAATTAACAGCGGAAATTTAGATTTCACCTGTATGTACCTTCCTTTTTCAACGAACTAACGTTATTAATAAGAGTATAACAAATCACTACTGAAAGAACCATTGCAATTATTACCCTTATTCGACAAAAAACCTCCTTTTCGATGATAGAAAAGAAGGTTTTTTGAATCACATTTTAATTAAACGAAAAGTCTTCCGCCATTCTATGCGTGGTCGCTTCCAAAGAAGCTTCTGAAGGCTTGAATGGTTGTATCACGATTTAATGCAGCAATCGAGGTAGTCAACGGAATACCTTTCGGACAAGATTGAACACAGTTCTGTGAATTACCACAGTTTGCAAGTCCGCCGTCGCCCATAATCGCTTCAAGTCTTTCTGCTTTATTCATTGCACCAGTTGGATGGGCATTGAAAAGACGAACCTGAGAAAGCGGCTGTGCCCCAATAAAGTTTGATTTGCTGTTTACGTTCGGGCATGCCTCAAGGCAAACACCACATGTCATACATTTAGAAAGCTCATAAGCCCATTGACGCTTTGTCTCAGGCATACGTGGTCCTGGGCCCAAATCATAGGTACCATCGATTGGGATCCATGCTTTCACTTTCTTTAAGGCATCAAACATTCTACTCCGGTCAACCTGCAAGTCACGAACGACAGGGAAAGTTTTCATCGGAGCTAATCGAATCGGCTGCTCCAATTGGTCGACAAGTGCTGAACAGGCTTGACGAGGCTTCCCGTTGATGACCATTGAACATGCACCGCATACTTCTTCAAGACAGTTCATATCCCAGGTAACTGGGCTAGAGTCTTGTCCTTTTGCGTTTAATGGGTTCTTACGGATTTCCATTAACGCCGAGATGACATTCATATTCGGACGGTAAGGAACCTCAAATTCCTCCTGGTAAGGAGTAGTATTTTCGTTATCCTGACGTGAAATAATAAATTTAACCATTTTAGTTTCAGACATTCTTCCTACTCCCCCTTAACTTTTTGCGTAATTTCGTTCGCGTGGCTTGATCAATGAAACATCAACATCTTCATAATGGAAAGCCGGTGCTGATGAACTGTCAACAAATTTCGCCATTGTTGTTTTTAAGAATTCCTCATCATTACGTGTAGGGAAGTCAGGCTTATAATGAGCACCACGGCTCTCATTCCGGTTGTATGCACCAATTGTAATAACACGAGCCAATTGCAGCATGTTTTGAAGTTGACGAGTAAAGGCTGCCCCTTGGTTGCTCCATTTGGATGTATCATTAATATTGATGTTTTGGTAACGTTCTAGAAGTTCCTGAATTTTCTCATCTGTCTTTAATAGCCTGTCGTTATGACGAACAACGGTTACATTATCTGTCATCCATTCCCCAAGCTCTTTATGAAGAACATAAGCATTTTCATTTCCATTTAGGGACATAATTGAATTCCACTTATCTTCTTGTTCTTTAACATGTCGGTCAAATACGGTAGAAGAAACTGCATCGGAACTCTTCTCCAAGCCTTTGATATATTTAACTACGTTTGGTCCTACAACCATTCCGCCATAAATGGCTGAAAGCAAGGAATTGGCACCTAAACGGTTCGCACCATGCTGAGAATAATCACATTCACCCGCTGCAAATAGACCAGGGATGCTTGTCATTTGGTCATAATCAACCCAAAGTCCACCCATTGAATAGTGAACAGCAGGGAAGATTTTCATTGGAACTTTACGAGGATCATCACCCATGAATTTTTCATAAATTTCAATAATCCCGCCAAGTTTAATATCTAACTCATGTGGATCCTTATGAGAAAGATCGAGGTATACCATGTTTTCGCCATTTACTCCGAGTTTTTGATTAACACAAACGTCAAAAATTTCGCGAGTGGCGATATCACGTGGTACCAGGTTTCCGTAAGCAGGATATTTCTCCTCTAAGAAATACCATGGTTTCCCATCTTTATATGTCCAGATACGGCCGCCTTCACCACGAGCCGATTCACTCATGAGGCGAAGCTTATCGTCACCAGGAATGGCCGTTGGATGGATTTGGATCATTTCACCGTTAGCGTAATAAGCACCTTGCTGATACACAATCGATGCTGCTGAACCTGTATTAATAACTGAGTTTGTAGATTTTCCAAAGATAATACCAGGGCCGCCGGTTGCCATGATGACGGCATCCCCTGAGAATGACTTAATTTCCATTGTTTTTAAATTTTGAGCCACAATTCCACGGCACACACCATCGTCATCAACGACAGCACCCAGGAATTCCCAGCCTTCGTATTTCGTAACCAGACCAGCTACTTCTTCGCGACGAACTTGTTCGTCTAAAGCATAAAGCAACTGTTGACCAGTTGTTGCGCCTGCAAATGCTGTCCGGTGATATTGTGTTCCCCCGAAACGGCGGAAGTCCAATAGTCCTTCTGGTGTACGGTTAAACATAACGCCCATACGGTCCATTAAGTGAATTATACCTGGTGCGGCATCACACATCGCCTTTACTGGCGGCTGGTTAGCCAAGAAGTCTCCACCATAAACGGTATCATCAAAGTGAATCCATGTTGAATCGCCTTCACCTTTGGTATTTACAGCTCCATTAATACCACCCTGGGCACAAACCGAGTGAGAGCGTTTAACTGGAACAAGAGAAAACAACTCTACAGGTGTTCCTGTTTCTGCAACCTTAATCGTTGCCATTAAGCCAGCTAAACCGCCGCCGACAATAATTACCTTACCTTTACTCATTCGTGACTCACTCCCTTAATCCAAAATCCAATATTTTTCCGATCAATCATTAATTTGTTATACAAAAGCTAATAAAGTCGTTACTCCAACATAGGATAGTGCTAAGAAAATAACGATTGTCACGTATGTAGAAATAACTTGAGAACGTGGAGATACCGTGATGCCCCAGCTAACAAAGAATGACCACAATCCGTTTGCAAAGTGGAAAATTGCTGAAATAATCCCAATGACATAAAACGCAAACATAAACGGTGAGGAAAGAATATCTTCCATCATTTGAAAGTTAACTTCATTTCCAAACGCCGCTGCTACCCGTGTTTCCCATACATGCCATGTGATAAAAATAAGTGTAATCACACCAGACACACGTTGAAGCATAAACATCCAATTTCTAAAGAATCCATACTGGCTTGCATTGTTTTTGGCTGTAAAAGCAATATACAGCCCGTAGATTGCATGGAATAAAATTGGTAAATAAATAATTACAGTTTCTAACACATAGCGAAAAGGAAGATTTCCCATAAAATTCGCAGCTTTGTTGAAGGATTCTACCCCAACTGTCGCGTAGTGGTTCACAATCAGATGCTGGATGACAAAGATCCCGATTGGAATAACCCCTAGCAACGAATGCAATCTCCGATAAACAAACTCTCGATTACCTGCCATAAACTTACCCCCCTATAATGTTTAAAAAAAAATGATGTTCAGTTTCTAGCATTTAAATTCCCTTATATGAAACCTAGCATCAGTGTGACAATAATGTGACATGTCCATTTTACTCCCATCATGTTAGAGCGTCAAGAAAACGGATACACAATTCTATCATAAATAATAAAATTTTTAAAATATATTGAAATTATAATAGATTGGTTATTTCCACCAATAATTTGGATTTAAATTAAAAATAAATAGATAATTACAATTTATTACCAAGATATAACGGTTGTTATTTTTACCATATCGGGAATTATAATTATCATGGAAAACAAGGCAAGATATTGCAAAATAACAAAAAAACTACTGTAAATTGATTCGTTTTATCTAGAAAAACTGTACTGACACCTAACAAAAAGCGTATATAATAGAATGATAGAAAGAGGGGAAGCTTGTGAACGATAGTACAGTTGTTGTTGAGACTATAGATACCGATGAACCAAAATCCATATCTCTTTTTGGGTATGAATTAATCAGAGAAATTCTTTTACCTGAGATTTTAGGAAAAGATACACCTGAAATTTTATATTGGGCCGGAAAACGCCTCGCACGTAAATTTCCACTAACTGATATTGCTCAGATTATGGAGTTTTTCGCCAAAGCCTCTTGGGGCCAACTTGAAATTACAAAAGAAAATAAAACTGAGATTCAATTTGAACTAATGAGTCCAGTTATTGTCCCGCGTGTGAAATCAAAAGCTGAGCACTTTTTCCAACTCGAAGCCGGCTTCCTTGCCCAACAAATGGAACTTCAAAAAGAAGCCAATGCAGAAACCTTTGAACATCCTGTAAAGAAATCAAATAAAGTCCTTTTCACTGTTAAATGGGAAAAGAACTAAACGTGGGAATAGGGTGTCAGGCACCGCTTCGGTGCCTGACACCCTTTTTTTATTTGTTTGCCAGTTCGAAGGCTTCGTGTAAGGCTTCTACTGCTTTTAACATATTTTTTTCTTCTACTACTGCTGATACTTTGATTTCGGATGTGCTGACCATTTTAATTTGAATGTTGTTTACAGCGAGTACCTCAAACATTTTTGCTGCTACTCCGGGATTGGAAATCATACCTGAGCCCACAATTGACACCTTCGCTAATTTATTTTCCGCATCAATCTGCTCATAAGCAAGCACTGCTTTATTGTCTTCTAATACCTTTAATGTTTCTAATAAATCATTAGTATGGATAGAGAAAGACAAATTAGCCGTATCGCCCTCTGTAGTACTTTGAATAATAATGTCAACATTCAGGTGATTTTCCGCTAGTGTTGAAAAGATGGTAGATAGACTTGTTAATGAATTCGCCAATCCTAATACTGTTACTTTTGTTATTTCGTCTTCAAATGCGACACCGCGAACTACTAAGTTTTGTTCCATTGCTGCTTCCTCCTCAATAACTGTTCCTTCTACTCTCTCCATGCTCGAGCGAACCTCAAGACGAACCTGATAGTTTTTAGCAAATTCTACTGCTCTTGGATGGAGCACGCCAGCACCTAAATTAGCTAACTCTAGCATTTCATCGTACGATACTGATAATAATTTGCGAGCATTCTTGATATATCTTGGATCCGTGGTGAAAACCCCAGTAACATCGGTATAAATATCGCATTTATCTGCCTTTAAGGCTGCCGCTAATGCCACAGCTGTCGTGTCAGAACCACCACGACCGAGCGTCGTAATTGCGCCTTCTTCCGTGATTCCTTGGAATCCTGCCACAATGACAACTTTACCCGCTGCGAGTTCCGTTTCAATTGCAGACGTTTTAATATTCGAAATGCGGGCATTTCCATGGACAGGTTCTGTGATGATTCCTGCCTGCCAGCCTGTAAAGGAAACGGCGTCAAGCCCTTGCTGATTTAAAGCCATTGACAATAACGCAATAGTCACCTGTTCTCCTGTTGATAACAGCATGTCCATTTCCCGCTTATTTGGCTGTGCGGAAATTTCTTTTGCTAATCCGACAAGTGTATCCGTTGATTTTCCCATTGCAGAAACAACAACGACTACATTATTGCCACGGTCTGTCTCCTCTTTTACACAGGATGCAACATTTAGTATTCTTTCTACATTCGCAACGGAGGTGCCTCCGAATTTTTGTACAATAATCCCCATGTTTGTTTCTCCTTCTTTCAAGTGAATACCTTATTTATCCCCCAAAAAACAAAAAAAGCAATGAGAAGGGCATCTCATTGCTTTAGAACACGAAAAAATATTCTCGCACCTACAATGTAAGATAGCTCTCCAAGACATTCGTCCTGACAATCCGGCATTTATTCAATACAGGACCAGCAAAGAAAGAAATGAGACTTTCTTTACTTCGGCGAACATTCCCTTTCATGATCCGTCTTAGAAGCTCATCCTTCTCAGAACCATTACTCTTGAAGCTCGCACCTCTACCTTCACTTAATACGTAAAAGTGATAGTAAATTAAATTTTCACTTATTATAGCATGTTCTATTTTTTCTTACAATCACTAGGATTGAAGTTTTTTAATTAATTCTTCGGCTACGTTCATAGGAATTCCGATATTTGTAAATTCCTCCATACTAGCCTCTTTCATTTTTTTCACAGAGCCAAATTGTTTTAGCAATAGCTTTTTCCGTTTCTCACCGATTCCTGGAATATCGTCGAGCAAGGATTGAAAAGCACTTTTTCCACGAAGCTGACGATGAAACGTAATGGCAAAGCGATGGACCTCATCTTGAATTCTTTGCAGTAAATAAAACTCCTGGCTGTTTCGGCCTAATGGAACAATTCCCAAAGGATTGCCGTACAGCAATTGGGAAGTTTTGTGTTTGTCATCTTTGACGAGTCCCGAGAGTGGAATATCCAGTCCTAACTCATTTTCCAACACATCTCTTACGGCTTCAACATGGCCTTTACCACCATCGATGATGATTAAATCAGGGAGGGGAAGTTCTTCTTTTAAGGCGCGTGAATACCTTCTTCTTGTCACTTCACGCATGGATTCATAATCATCAGGTCCTTGAACGGTTTTGATCTTATATTTCCGGTATTCCCGATGATTTGCCTTTCCATCAATGAAAACGACCATGGCTGATACTGGGTCTGTCCCTTGGATGTTGGAGTTATCAAATGCTTCAATCCGGTGCGGCGTATAAATTCCGAGTAATTCCCCCAAGTTCTCGACAGCCTTAATGGTGCGGTCTTCATCCTTCTCGATCAAGGAAAACTTTTCATTTAAGGCTATTTTTGCATTTTTGATTGCCAATTTGACAATATCCTTTTTCTGCCCCCGTTGTGGCTGGAGCACTTTTACTTCAAGTAGTTGTTCCGCCAGACTCAAATCGACTTCATCTTGAATCAGGATTTCCTTCGGCTTGAAGTGATTAGCTTTCGAATAAAATTGACCGAGGAAAGTTAGTATTTCTTCCTCAGGCTCATTATAGAAGGGGAACATGGAGACGTCCCTCTCAATTAGTTTCCCTTGGCGGACAAAAAAGACCTGCACACACATCCAGCCTTTATCGACTGCATAACCAAAAACATCACGATCCGTAAAATCGTTCATGGTAATTTTCTGTTTTTCCATGATGGTTTCGATATGAATGATTTTATCACGGAACTCTTTCGCTCTTTCAAAGTCCAACTCTTCAGCAGCTGCTGACATTTTTGCCTGAAGCTCTTTTTTTATTTCCTTATAACCGCCATTCAAAAAGCGGGTAATTTCATCCGTCATTTGTTTATACTGTTGTTCCTGAATTTCATTGACACACGGTGCCAGGCACTGCCCTAGATGGTAGTACAAGCAGACCCGGTCAGGCAGGGTTGAGCATTTCCGCAGCGGATAAATTCGGTCAAGAAGCTTTTTGGTTTCATTGGCAGCCGTCGCATTTGGGTAAGGACCAAAGTATTTACCTTTGTCCTTTTTTACTTTTCTTGTAATGATGAGTTTCGGATGCTTTTCAGCTGTCAGCTTAATAAATGGATAGGTTTTATCATCCTTCAGCATGATATTGTATTTCGGATCGTATTTTTTTATTAGGTTGAGTTCAAGTAGAAGTGCTTCAATATTTGAAGAGGTTACAATATATTCAAAGTCCTCAATCTCATTGACTAGTCTAAGCGTCTTTCCATCGTGTGACCCAGTGAAATAAGAACGTACGCGATTCTTTAATACTTTTGCCTTCCCCACATAAATAATCGTACCCTGACGGTCTTTCATTAAGTAGCAGCCAGGTTGATCCGGCAGCAGCGTCAGTTTTTGCTTGATTATTTCATTCATTCCGGCCACTCCACTCCCGTCTATATATATAGTATCTGTTAAAATTTTAAAGGAAAAGGCTTATAAATGAAAGTGGTAGTCATTTGCAAAAAAGAAAAACCTTAGCTGGATTGTTCCCAGCTAAGGTTTTGTCTTTCTATACTTACACGTGTTTTTCTAATACACTTGCTAATGCATCTTTTGGTTGGAAGCCGACTACTTTGTCTACCACTTCGCCATTTTTCATTACTAATAATGTTGGAATGCTCATAACACCGAAATTTGCTGCAGTTTGCGGGTTATCATCCACATCAAGTTTAGTGATTTTAACTTTTTCGCCCATTTCTAAGTCAAGTTCTTCAAGAACTGGAGCTATCATTTTACAAGGTCCGCACCATGGTGCCCAAAAATCTACGAGAACAAGGCCTGAACCTGTTTCAGCAGAAAAGTTTTGATCTGTTAAGTGTGAAATTGCCATTTATATTGCCCTCCTAATGATTACTGAATTACTTACCGAAAGTATAACATCGTTTGGAAAATCAAGCTAATAAATTGCTTCATCTTAATTTTCCCCCGATTTACTTCATAATATCCTTAAATAAAGCGAGCGGAACCACTTCCGCTCGCCTTTATATTATGAGTGCACTTTCAGTTTTTTAAACTCTTCAGTTAGTAATGGAACCACTTCAAACAAGTCGCCTACGATTCCGTAATCAGCTACTTTGAAGATATTAGCCTCTGGATCTTTGTTAATGGCTACAATTACTTTTGAGTTAGACATGCCGGCTAAGTGCTGAATTGCTCCAGAAATACCACAAGCAATGTAAAGGTCTGGTGTGACTACCTTGCCAGTTTGACCAATTTGTAAAGAGTAATCGCAATAGTCGGCATCACAGGCACCACGTGAAGCGCCTACCGCTCCGCCAAGGACATTCGCAAGTTCTTTAAGCGGTTCAAAACCATCCGCACTCTTAACCCCGCGTCCTCCTGAGATAACCACTTTTGCTTCACTTAGGTCCACACCTTCGCTTGCTTTTCTAACGACTTCTTTAATAATGGCACGTAGGTCTTTGATGACTACAGAAAGGGTAGAAACCTCGCCGCTTCTGCTTTCATCTTTTTCCAATGGCGCAATATTATTTGGACGGACCGTTGCAAAAATTAAGCCATCCGTTACAATTTTCTTTTCAAATGCTTTCCCAGAATAGATGGGTCTTGTGAACACAACATTTCCACCTGCAACCTCAACAGCAGTTGCATCTGAAATTAAACCTGATGCTAATTTTCCAGCAATTCTTGGAGATAGGTCTTTGCCAAGTGAGGTATGACCTAACACTAACCCTTCTGGTTTTTCTTGGTCAAGCACTGCTAAAAGCGCCTGAGCGTATCCATCTGAAGTATATAGATTTAATTTTTCATCTTCAACAACTACTACGCGGTCGGCACCGTTGTGGATCAACTCCATACCTAAAGCGCTTACAGAAGCACCTACTAAAACACCAACCACTTCTCCGCCCTCAGCAACCGTTTTTGCTGCTGCAATCGCTTCGAAAGAAACATTACGTAATGAACCGTCACGAACTTCTCCTAATACTAAAACTTTTCTTGACATTCCATATACCTCCTGAAAACATATTTGTAAAAAATCAATTAAATTACTTTTGCTTCGGTATGAAGTAGCTGAACAAGTTCTTTTACTTGATCATTCAAATCGCCGGCTAATACTCTGCCTGCTTCTTTTTTAGGCGGCAAATAAATTTCGATTGTTTTTGTTTTTGCTTCCACATCGTCTTCTTCAAGATCAAGGTCGTCTAATTCTAATTCCTCAAGCGGCTTTTTCTTTGCCTTCATGATCCCAGGCAATGAAGGATAGCGCGGCTCATTTAGACCTTGTTGTGCAGTTACTAATAGAGGAAGGCTCGTTTCTATAACTTCAGAATCGCCTTCAACATCTCTGGTAACGGTTACATTTGTACCGTCGATTTCTAATTTTGTGATTGTTGTTACGTAAGGGATGTTAAGTAGTTCCGCGACACGTGGTCCGACCTGACCTGTACCACCGTCAATCGCCACATTTCCGCCAATGATTAAATCAGCATCTTTATCCTTTAAATATTCAGCAAGGATTTTTGCTGTAGTAAATTGATCCCCATTTTCCACATCATCTTCTGTATTAATAAGGACAGCTTTGTCAGCGCCCATCGCAAGTGCTGTACGTAATTGCTTTTCAGACTCTTCCGTACCAACAGTAATGACAGTTACTTCTCCGCCCTTAGCATCGCGAACTTGGATGGCTTCTTCAATCGCATATTCGTCATAAGGATTGATAATAAATTCAGCACCGTCCTCATTGATTTTTCCGCCGCTAATCGTAATTTTTTCTTCAGTATCAAAGGTTCTTTTCAGTAATACATAAATATTCATGGTTTCCCTCCTAATAAAATTTCGAGCATTCGCTCAGTTTGAAAGATTAAGAAAATTTCTTAGAAAAAAAGGACTTCCCTTTTCAATTATACTACAAAGATACGTTTATTCACCTTTAAATTGTGGTTCCCTTTTTTCAATAAAAGCTTGAATGCCTTCTTTACCATCGTTAGAGACAAAAACTTGACCAAATAACTCAGATTCTCTTTTCGAACCTTCATAGAACTCTTCTGTTTTTGCATAATTTAATAATTCGATGGCTGCTTTAATAGAGCCTGGACTTTTCTTAGCAATTTTTCCAGCGAGCTTATACGCCTGCTCTAATACTTCTTCCTCTACATAGGCATGATTCGCTAAGCCATATTTTACGGCCTCAATACCTGTAATTGGCTCGGATGTGAACAGCATTTCAGCAGCTCTTGCCACACCTACATATTTCGGCAGACGCTGCGAACCGGCAAATCCAGGAATTAAGCCGAGTTGCAGCTCCGGAAGACCGAGTTTTGAGGTTTCACTGACAAGGCGAATGTGACAAGCCATGGCAAGTTCGAGACCACCGCCAAGCGCCGCACCATGGATTGCCGCAATAATCGGTTTCGGAAATTTTTCCATCCGGTCAAATAAATCCTGTCCAAACTTACCAAGATTAGAAAAACCTTCAGATGAAGATACCGTTGTAAATTCTTTAATATCTGCCCCAGCCGAGAAGAACCGCCCTTCCCCGTGAATGACAAGGACTCTAATTTCACGGTTTGGTTCGATTTCATCAAGCACTGTCGACAATTCCCTTAAAAGACCTGAAGAAAGGGCATTTGCCGGAGGACGAGCAATTGTGATCGTGGCAATACTGTCTTGATAGGACCATTTTAAGTATTCCAAAAAAACTCCCCCCTATTTTAAATTCTACCGGCTTCCGCAGCCATTGATCAAGAGTCGATGGACTGGAGACGCCAGTGCAAGCAAATCATACTTTTCCTCATTCATCACCCACGATGTAACGGTTTCATCAATTGTACCGAATATCATTTGCCGGGCCAGACGAATATCGAGGTCGACTGAAAACTCTCCTGTTTCTTTGCCTTCAATAACAATCCTTTCGATCACCTTTAGGTAACCTTTTAGAACATCATTTATTCGGAGTCGCAATTCCTTATTGGATTGCCGTAACTCCAATTGCGTTACGATCGCCATGTGATGGTCGTCAGAAAGCATACTAAAGTGAGCTTCTATCATCATTAATAATTTCTCTGCCGCCGTCCCTTTTCCTGCTATCATTGTATCTATTTTTTCAATAAAACTTCCCATTTTTTCTTCAAAGAGAGAGATTAGGATGTCTTCCTTGTTTTTAAAGTATAGATAAATGGTTCCATCAGCCACTCCTGCCTGCTTGGCAATTTTTGAAACCTGGGCTTGGTGATAGCCATTTTCTGCGATCACAATCACCGCAGCATCAATAATTTGCATGTATTTAGGTTTATTTTTTTTCAACTATATCCCTCCTTTGAAGAAAATTCTGTTACAGTTTAACTGTTGATCTAATTAAATGAAAGAAAATATGAATGAATAATCATTCATATTTTCATAATAGTTATTATTCGTATATCTGTCAAGATATACTCTATACCTTTTTCATATTCACAACCTAGGGACAGGCTTAAACTGTCAAAAAAAAGAGGAAGCAATTATGCGTGTTTTTGGGTTTCTTCTTCTATTTTTTGTTTTTCTTCTTCCACTAGCATCCTTCTTAAAATTTTCCCTACAGCTGTTTTAGGCAATTCTTTTCTAAATTCATATAATCTCGGGGCTTTATATGCAGCAAGATATTTTCTTGAAAATTGGTTCATTTCATCTTCGGTAACCGATGAACCTTCTTTTAAGACAATATATGCTTTTACCGTTTCTCCACGGTACTGGTCAGGAATACCTGCTGCCACCACTTCAAGAACATCTGGATGTTCATATAATACTTCCTCTATCTCTCTAGGATATATATTGTAACCTCCTGCAATAATCATGTCCTTTTTGCGGTCCACCACATAAAAGTATCCTTGTTCATCCATATAACCAAGGTCACCTGTATACAGCCAGCCATCATGCAAGACTTCCTTAGTATCTTCTGGACGATTCCAATACCCTTTCATGATTTGCGGACCCTTTATGGCAAATTCGCCTATTTCCTTTACTGGGACGGGTTCACCTGTTTCGATCGATACGATCTTTACCTCAGTATCAGGCCAAGGCACACCAATACTTCCCTTCATCCTTGGTACATCCCATAAAAAGTTCGCATGTGTTACAGGAGATGCTTCCGTTAAACCATAACCTTCAACTAGTTTCCCTCCTGTTACGGTCTCAAACTGCTCTTGTACTTCAATTGGCAACGCAGCTGAACCACTTATACAAGAATGAATTGATGATAAATCATATTTTCTTAGATCAGGATAATTCAATATTCCAATATAAATCGTCGGTGCACCAGGAAACAGAGTTGGGCGCTGTTTTTGAATGGTTTTTAATGTGGTCTCAACATCGAATTTAGGTAATAATATCATTTTATTTGCCTGCATCACAGATAAAATAAGAACGGTTGTCATTCCATAGACGTGGAAAAACGGGATAATCCCGAGAACTGATTCCTCACCTTGCTTGGATTTGTAAAGCCATGCCTGGCACATCTTTGTATTGGCAATTAAATTTTTATGTGTTAACATCACTCCTTTTGGAAATCCTGTCGTCCCTCCTGTATATTGAAGGAGTGCTACATCTTCCTCAGGATTGAAATCATAATCCCTCACTTTTTGAGGCTTCATTTTTAATATTTCCGAAAGTAAATGCGTGCTTCCTTTGTGTTGAACATTAACGACAATTCCATATTGTTTTTTCTGGATGTAGGGATAAATTAGATTTTTAGGGAATGGTAAGTAGCTCTTGATAGCGGTTACAATTACATGCTGTAATTCTGTTTGCGGCATCACTTTAGATACGCGTGGGTAGAGGATGTCGAGTGTGATGATGGCCTTTGAGCCAGAATCTTTCATCTGGTATTCAAGTTCACGTTCCGTATATAATGGGTTGGTTTGAACGACAATTCCGCCTGCCATTAATATCGCAAAATAACTAATTACAGCCTGAGGTGTATTAGGAAGCATAATAGCAACGCGGTCCCCTTTGGAAATGCCTAGGTTTCCCTGCAAATAGCCAGCAAAATTCATTACTTCTTCATAAAGCTTCATGTAGGTAATTTCTTTTCCCATAAAATGAATGGCCACTTTTTCTGGAAATTTTCGAGCAGAATTCACTAAGTATTGCTGTACTGGCTCTGAGGTGTATTCCAGTGTGGCGGGAATTTCTTTTGGGTACAGGGCCAGCCACGGTTTTGATTCATACATAAGATCCCCCTTTTCTATTTGGAAAATTATAAAAATTCACACTTCTATTTTTATTATAGTACAGTATTTTACAATTAACAATTGAAGTTGAAAGAAAAGTGGAGGTGTCCGTTTAGCGGTAAGAATAAAAAAATCACCGCTGGTATCTCTCAGCGATGATTTTGAGTTAAGCAAAAAACAACATATAGATCAAGCCGATTAGCAAAAACAAGCCGCATAATCCAAGAAGTACTTTAGCTAAGGTCTCCACTTTTTTATTCTCCCCTTATGTAATTCCTGCACCGATTACAATCGATAAGCCAATTGAAATAACCATCGAAATAAAACCAACTGCGCGGTTATCCTTTTGGATTTCTTCGTCAATTTTGAATTTTGGCGTTAAAAATTCAAAGATAAAATAACCGACTATTAATAGAATAAAGCCATAGATCCCCCAACCAACCATTGAAAGCAGCGAATTATTCTGCTCAATCGTATAGCGAAAGATATTGGCAACGCCCAAAATTTTCCCTCCGGTTGCCATCGCCACAGCCACATTCCCTTTTTTGATTTCTTCCCAATTTTTATATTTGGTTACCATTTCAAAAATAGCTAAAAAGACAACCAAGCATAATATCACGACGCTATAATAAGCAGCTATTTGGATATATTCATTCTCCCAAAACTGGTCCATTGCCAAAACTCCCCGGACATTATTTAAACTCAACGATGGTTACGCCTGATCCACCTTCGCCGGCTTCCCCAAAGCGAATTTTTTTAACTTGACGATGGTTTCTTAAGTATTCCTGAACTCCCTGTCTTAATGCACCAGTCCCTTTCCCGTGGATAATCGATACACGCGGATAACTGGATAGCAGGGCATCATCAATATATTTTTCCACCTTAAGGAGAGCATCTTCATACCTTTCCCCGCGTAGATCTAACTCCAGTTTAACAAATGAATCCCGACCTTTTACAATCGCCATCGGCTTGGTTTCTACTTGTTTCGGGGTACTCATATATTCGATGTCTTTTTCTTTTACCTTCATTTTGAGAATTCCGATTTGAACCTGCCATTCATTCGAAGAAACTCTGTCAACCAACGTGCCTTTTTGACCAAAGGTAAGCACTTTCACCTCGTCACCTGGCATATACGTATGCTTTTTCACTTTCTTATTTGTGAGATTGGCTGATTTTGGTACTTCCGGTGCTGCTCCTTCTAGACGCCGCTTTGCATCAATTAATTCATGCTCCTTAATTTCTGCGTGCTTTTCTGTTCTCATTTTACGCAAGTCTCGGATTACCTTGTCGGCCTCACTTTTCGCCTCTTCCACGATTTCCCCAGCTTTTTCTGCTGCCTTTTCGAGCATAGAGTCTTTTTTCTCGTAAAACTCTATCAGTTGGTTTTGCAGGTCTTGATGAAGCTTTTCAGCAGATTTTAAATAATCGCGGGCTTCCTCCTGCTCTTTTTCTGCCAGCCGTTTGCTGTCTTCCAAGGATGCTATCATCTTATCGATTTGGTTCGTATCTTCACTCACATGGGAACGTGCAGCCAGAATGACCCGTTCATTTAAGCCCAGCCGTTTCGAGATTTCAAAGGCATTACTCCGGCCTGGGACTCCTAGCAGTAGTTTATATGTAGGGCTTAATGTTTCAACATTAAACTCGACACTCGCATTCAGCACACCCTCACGATTATAACCATATGCCTTTAACTCCGGATAGTGGGTCGTAGCAATCACCCTTGCGCCCCGTTTGTGGACCTCATCTAAAATCGAAATAGCTAAGGCAGCGCCTTCCTGTGGATCCGTTCCCGCACCTAGCTCGTCAAATAACACAAGACTATTAAAATCCACTCTATTTAAGATTTCGACGATGTTGACCATATGGGAGGAAAATGTACTTAAGCTTTGTTCAATCGACTGTTCATCGCCAATATCAGCATACACAGCATCAAAGACAGCAAGTTCAGATCCGTCATAGGCCGGAACCTGCAATCCTGCCTGAGCCATTAATGTACATAATCCCAGTGTTTTTAAGGTGACTGTTTTACCGCCCGTATTCGGACCAGTAATCACAATTGTTGTGAAGTCTTTCCCAAGCATGATATCGTTAGCAACCACTTCTTCGATTGGAATGAGCGGGTGTCTTGCCTTATATAAAGCAATTCTCCCCTCATTATTCATAATCGGCATCGATGCTTTTATTCGTTTCCCATATCTTGCTTTTGCAAAAATAAAGTCCAAATTAGCCAGGACTTCCACAATCACTTTGAGTTCGCTCTCATGCTCGGCTGCTTCAGCTGATAGTGCTGTTAGAATTCGATCGATTTCCAGCTGTTCCTTGACACGAATATCCTGCAGCTGATTATTTAACTGGACAATGACTTGGGGTTCAATAAAAAGTGTTTGTCCGGATGCACTCTGGTCATGAATAATTCCGCCGTAGTGACCGCGATACTCCTGTTTAACAGGAATAACAAAGCGATCATTACGAATAGTGACTATGGCATCGGAAAGCATCTTGCTGGCATTTGATGACCGAATCATACTTTCAAGTTTTTCCCGAACCCGTGACTCATTGGACCTGAGTTGATGCCTTAATGAACGAAGCAGGTCACTTGCGCTGTCTAACACCTCGCCGCTTTCATCAATCGCTTGTTTGATCGATTGCTCGAGGTTGGTGAGCGGAATAATCCGCTCTGCTTGTTCGGACAAAATCGGAATTTCTGTTCTTTCGTCAGCGAAATCGTCAATAAATCGTTTCATTTGCCGGCTGGCATGGATCGTGCTAGCAATTTGGACCAGTTCATGCGGACTTAACACACCGCCAATTACGGAACGTTTGATGTGTGCAAGAATATCATGGACACCTGAGAGTGGAACATTTCCTTTTACACGAAACACGGTTGACGCCTCATCTGTTTCTGCTTGAAGTTTGACCACTTCATCAAAATCAGTGGAGGGGACTAAGTCCTTTATCTTTTTTCTACCAAGTGACGAAGCAGCATGTTCTAAAAGCTGCTCTTTTACTTTAGTAAATTCTAATACCTTTAAAGCTTTTTCTTGCATGGAGATAACCTCCTTATCCTCGATTATGCAAAAATTCTAGCAGGTCATTTTTATCTAGTGCATTTATTACGGATGATTTTTTGATCCAGCCCTTTTTGGCTGCAGAAACACCGATTTCCATATGCTTTAATGTATCCATTTTATGTGCATCGGTATTAATGAGAATTTTCACCCCTGCATCCTGTGCTCTTCGTAAATATTCAGCTGCAAGGTCCAGACGGTTTGGATTGGCGTTTAATTCAAGCGCCGTATTGGTTTCTTTGGCGAGTTGGATAAGTAAATCAATATCGACATCGTACCCTTCGCGGCGGCCGATTTTTCTGCCGGTTGGATGGGCAATTAAATCCACATGAGCATTCGTCAACGCGTTTTTAAGCCGCTCCATAATTTTTTCCTTTGATTGGGAAAAAGCAGAATGTATGGAGGCAATAACGAAATCCATGTCAGCTAGGAATTCGTCGTCATAGTCGAGCGTGCCATCAGGAAGGATATCCATTTCCACACCGGCCAGAATAAGAAAATCATCGTACTTTTCATTTAATTTTTTAATTTCTTCTCTTTGTTTTAAAAGTCTTTCACGAGTCAGACCATTCGCCACCTTTAAATACTGTGAATGGTCAGTAATCGCCATATATTGATAGCCTCTAGCCCGGCAGACTTGAGCCATTTGTTCAATCGAATGGGCACCGTCACTCCAGGTGGAATGCATATGAAGGTCACCCTTGATATCTTCAAGCTCAATTAATTCCTCATTTGAAGAGAACGTTTCTACTTCCCTACCGTCCTCTCTAATTTCCGGAGGAATGAATGGAAGATCAAAATGCTTGAAAAATTCTTCTTCAGAAGAAAACGTGCGAATTTCTCCCGTCTCCACGTTTTCCACGCCATACTCACTGATTTTTTCACCGCGTTCTTTCGCCAATTGCCGCATCCGGACATTATGTTCTTTTGATCCGGTAAAATGGTGCAAGGTGGTTGTAAATTCTTCCGGCTTAACCAGACGGAAATCAACGGAAATATCATAATCATATCCAAAAACTACCGAAACCTTGGTATCGCCCGCACCAATCACTTCTTTTATATTTGGCAATTCCAATAGATGCCCGCGCACTCGTTCAGGTTCATTAGTGGCGATAATAAAATCAAGGTCTTTGATCGTCACTCTCATCCGGCGCAAACTTCCGGCACGTGAAAACCGATGAATATCTGGTAATTCGGTTAAGGTTGCTTCAATTTGCTCCGCAATCGGAAGCATGTATGCTAATGGCAATCGATCCGGTCTAGAGCCGACATTGGCAATCGCACTTAGGATTTTTTCTTCTGTTTTTTTACCAAAACCAGCAAGCGCTTGTACTTGCCCTGCTTCACAGGCTTCTTTTAAACTGGAAACATCAACGACCTTTAATTCTTTGTATAGTTTAGCAATTTTCTTTCCGCCAAGCCCCGGAAGCTGCAATAACGGGATTAGACCTGTTGGGACTTCATCCTTCAACTCCTTTAATACCGAAGAAGTACCATCCTTTATGTATTCATCAATGACAGCGGCCGTACCTTTACCGATTCCAGATATGGCGGTAAAGTCTTCAATCTCTGTTACGTCGCGTTCGTCGGCTTCCAAAGCGTTAGCCGCTTTCCGAAAGGCTGAAACCTTGAAAGGGTTTTCCCCCTTTAACTCCATATAGACCGCAATCGTTTCTAGCAAACGAATGATTTCTTTTTTATTAACTTCCATTTAATTATCCACCTACCTACTTTTAGCATTTTCATTTTATCCTACTTTAAGGCATGAATAGAAAAACTTCTCTGCTACAGAGAAGTTAAAGCAGCTGTATATTCAATCCACATGCTCTTTATTTGCTGTGAAAGGATAGGAGTGTGATTCACAATTGCTTTTGCCATAATCGAATGATCCAAAGCATTTTGTAAAAATTCAATTGGTACCAGAGCTGAAATATATAATAAAATAAAAATAACTAAATATACTTCAATGAAACCAAAAAGGCCTCCTGCCCAAACATTTAACTGCCTAAGTACTGGCAAATGGGCAATAAAGTCAAGCATTGAACCAATAATTTGCAATAACACTTTTACAGCAAAAAAGATAATAACAAAGGCGATCGCTCGGTAAAAAGCTGCCTCCATATTACTGCTATCAGTTAGAAGTTTTAATGTAGCAATATTTCCAAAGTTTGGATAAGGAATCCATAGTGTTAACTTGGGTGCTAACTGTTCGTAGTATGAATTTGCCACTACATATGCAATAATAAAACCTATTAAATGAACAAGCTGCAGTATTAAGCCTCTTTTTAGGCCTACAAAGAATCCAATAATTAAAAAGATGATAATTGCTAAATCCAACATATTTTTTAGTCCTTTTCTTTTAGTAGTTCTGATTGAAGCCGATCTAATTGGTCTTTCATTTTGAGATAATCATTGACTGCATTTACGGCTGTTAAAACGGCGAGTTTACTTGCGTCTAAATTTGGATTCTTAGAACTGATTTCGCGCATTTTATTGTCAACTAATGAAGCCACATGCCGGATGTGGCTTGGACTTTCCGTGCCCATAATAACGTAAGCTTGACCGTATATATCTACGGTTGTTCTATTTTTTTGATTATTCGACAACGTCCTGCCTCCATTCAGAGAATCCTACTCTATATCATAACATGAACCGTTATCTGTGGAAAAGTTAAAGCATATTTTATATTATTTAGAAATGTGGTGTTTGTAGTATGGGTAATGTTGTATTGAATTTAGAAATGAATAAGATAATGGAAATGAGAAACTTTTACGGAAAAAATTTATTAGATAAAAACATTCCTGGAAGTGTGTTTGCAGCGAAAACGTCTGCTTGTATGATCACAGCTTATAAATCAGGTAAAGTATTATTTCAGGGAAATGATAGTGAAAAAGAGGCAGGTAGATGGGGCAGTGCAAGCGCGTCCTCGAAAAAGCCGAGCTCTTCCCATTCGAAATCTGTTGCGAAAGGTGACCTTCCAACCGGCATCGGTCAAATGTCTGCTATTGGTTCAGATGAAGTTGGTACGGGAGACTTCTTCGGTCCGATAACTGTCGTGGCGACTTACGTGAAAAAGGAAAATATCCCTTTATTAAAAGAATTAGGTGTGCGCGACTCGAAGGATTTAAACGATGAAAAAATCATTGCAATTGCCAAGGTCATTAAAGATATTATTCCATTTAGTTTGATGACGTTAAAAAACGAAAAATATAATCAGGTCCAGCAGTCAGGCATGTCGCAAGGGAAAATGAAGGCAATTTTACATAATCAAGCGATCTTAAATGTGTTAGACAAAATTTCACCCGAGAAACCTGAAGCGATTCTGATTGACCAATTTGTTCAAGGCAGTACCTATTTTCAGCATTTAAAAAGCCAAAAAGCGATTGCCAAAGAGAATGTTTATTTTAGTACGAAAGCTGAAGGTATCCATTTGGCTGTCGCTGCTGCAAGTATTCTCGCCCGCTATGCCTTTATCCAATATATCGATAAACTTAGCGAGGCGGCCGGCTTTAAGATTCCAAAAGGTGCCGGGGCACAGGTGGATGTAGCAGCAGCCAAGCTGATTATGAGCAAAGGCCGCGAAATCCTTCCGTCTTTTGTTAAGCTTCACTTTGCTAATACCGACAAAGCGATGGCACTTGTTAATAAAAAACGAAATTGACATGTTTTTTGGGGTTGTTGCGAATAGAATAGATATATAGAAACGGTGTTTGGAGGGATTTAGGGTGGCAAATAGATATAATAGAAACGGTATTTGGAGGGATAGTGGTGGCAAATCGACTAAGTGAAGCGGAGATTACTACCGCTGTTGCGGGATTATCAGGCTGGAAACTAGACGGAAAATTCATCGTGAAAAAATACCGCTTCCGTGAGTTTTTACAAGGCGTTGCATTCGTGAATGTCATTGCCCAGCTCTCGGAAGAAAAAAATCATCACCCATTTATTTCAATAGACTATAAATTAGTGACACTTAGACTAACCTCATGGAATGCAGGCGGATTAACCGATTTAGATATAGTCTTAGCGAAAAACTATGACTCCATTTTTGAGAAAATATAATTTAATGCGGAATTTGAAGGAGGTTGCCCTTTGGTGCAACCTCTTTTTGTGATTTTTAGTGATTTTTAGTGATTTTTTCTTAAAAATATGATATTTACTCTTTTTAAAAAGCACAAATTAAATAAAAAATGCACAAATTTACTACCATAATAGAACTTTTTAATTATATCAGCGAAAAATAGAGTTTTATCAGCGCTTCCGAACCATTTATCAGCGATAAATCCGATATATCAGCGATTATTAATTTTTATCAGCGAAAGGGAAGTTTACCATGGTAAAGTCTTCGGAAAGTAAATGCGTCCCTTTTTTGTTCCCGAAAAATTCAGATTTACAGAAAGCAGTAATCTTTTTGCTGTATCATGTGATTTTATTTGCGCAAACTCCCGAAACTGCTGATTTGTAATTTTCGAATCAAAGAGGAGAAAGTAATCTCTCAGGGCATTAATATGTGCATCTTTTGAAAATTTATCGCATGAAGAGCAGTACCATTTCTTTTTCACTCGAATAAGTGGAACATGATTGCAGCCAGTGCAGCAAACACCGGTTAATAAATCCGCTTTGTTAATTCCATACTTATTCAAAATATAGCTTGTCGGTACCTTATTCATCTTTACAAGGAGTCGGCTCAGTTTTCGGAGTTCTTTCGCATGAAGGAGAGGATTAATATATTGTTTTTCAAAAAACTGAATTTTATTTATGAAAGCATCTGACTTACATATTCGAGGCTTCACTTTATGAGCATTTTTCCCGGTGATGACATATGAAGCATATCCATTGCTGATAACTACTAGATAATCGACTGGAACTTTAGGAAATTTATGTTCTGCCATCAGTTTTTCTATATACTCTTTATGCCTTTCTGATTGAGCAATCGGATCAGGGTAACCTTTTTCCTTGTCATTGTTTATTTGGGTAAACTGCTCATTATCTGTATCAAATATTAATTTACCAGTCATATTTTTCACTTCAATAATTAGGGCGAATTCTGGTGTGAGGAGAAGGGTATCAATTTGGCAGTTGTAGTCACCATCAGGAAGATTTAGATCGTGGAGGATCAGATATTTATCAATGGAAAGGAGACGTAAATAATAATCAAGACTAACCTCACCTTTGTATCCGGCATGCCTCCTCCCCAGCTCCTCTAAAATTTGCTGATACTTTGGGTAATTTAGAGGGAGACGCCGGCATAATGCCTCTAAAATTAGAATTACTAATGGAATGGTCCTTGCTTTTATGATCAAACTTAACACCCCTTTCATTATACTACTATAATTCTGATCAAAGAATGAAATCCCTGCCGAATTTTAGCGAAATTTGTTAATAATATTTGTCTATTTATTTTTTCAGCGCTAATGATTAATTTATCAGCGAAGCTAGCCAATATATCAGCGATTACCCACGATTTATCAGCGATAAATTTAATATATCAGCGATAAATGCTATTTTATCCGCGAAGCGAAATTACCGCCTCAAACATACAAAAAAAGCCAGCCCGATAATCTACCCTCGGGCTGGCTTCTATTAATTTAACCTCTTAGAACGGCTCCTGCCTTTTCTTTCAAGGTATTAAGCACTTTCTCATGAACCTTTGTTACTTCTTCATCAGTCAACGTACGCACTGGATCAACATACTTCAAAGAGAACGCAATCGACTTCATACCCTCTTCCATCTTGTCTCCCTCATATAAATCAAACACGTTAACCTCTTTCAAGAGCGGTGCACCAGTTGTTAAAATAATTTCCTTTAAGGTGCCTGACACCGTTTCTTTGTTTACCACAAGGGCAATGTCTCTTGTGATTGACGGGAAGCGCGGGATGGCTTCGTATTGTAATGCAGGTGTTTCTGCTTCAAGTACTGCTTTCAATGAAAGTTCAAATACGTAGGTATCTTTCAAATCCAGCTCTTTTTGAACCGTTGGGTGGACTTGCCCGATAAAGCCGATTTTCTCACCGTTTAGGTGAATTTCCGCTGTACGGCCAGGGTGCATACCATCTATCTGTGCTTGAACAAATTCAACCTGTTCAAGCAGACCAAGTTTAGCAAACAACCCTTCTAAAATGCCTTTAACAACGAAGAAGTCAACAGCCTTCTTCTCCCCTTGCCAAGAATGACTGGACCAAAGCCCGGTAACGGCTGCTGCTAAATGTTCTTTTTCTGTTGGAAGCGTGTCAGTACCATTTGCTAAGAACACAGCACCTGTTTCATATACACCCAAACTATCGTTTTGGCGTGCACTGTTATATTTTAATACTTCCAAAAGTTGTGGCATAATGCTCAAACGAAGAATGCTGCGCTCTTCACTCATTGGCATCGAAAGACGAATCGTATCCCGCTTTTCAAGCGCAAATTGTGCTGCTTTCTCCTCACTTGTAAGGGAATACGTAACAGCTTGGTACAAGCCGGCACCCTCAAGATATTGACGAACCACACGGCGTTTTTTCTGATATTCAGACAAACCACCTGGTGTAGTTGATCCAATCGGCAACGTTTTTGGAATATTATCATAACCAAAAAGGCGAGCTACTTCTTCCAGTAAATCTTCTTCTATCTTAATATCTCCGCGGCGTGTCGGTGCCGTTACGGTGATGGTATCTTCTTCGATACTTACACCGAATTGAAGACGATCAAAGATTTCCTTCACGTCCTTCATCGCAAGGTCTGTGCCAAGGACACGATTGATTTTTTCTAAAGTAATCGAAACAACTGCCGGCTCAACCGTCATTGTGTCTGCTTCAGCAGCACCTTCTAATACTTCACCGCCCGCGTATTTTGCCATAAGATAGGCGGCACGCTCTCCAGCAACACGAACACGATTCGGGTCGACACCTTTTTCAAATCGAGCGCTCGCTTCACTTCTTAAACCATGATCTTTCGAAGCTTTTCTGATCGTAGCCCCGTTAAAGTAAGCTGATTCAAGTAAAACAGTCGTTGTGTCTGAAATTACTTCTGAATTTGCTCCCCCCATAACACCAGCTAGGGCAACAGGTTCAGTTCCATTTGTAATGACTAAATGATCAGCTGTAAGTGTGCGTTCTGCATCATCGAGCGTGACAAATTTCTCCCCATCTGCTGCACGGCGGACAAGGATTTCTTTTGAACCTAAGCGGTCATAATCAAACGCATGGAGCGGCTGACCGTATTCAAGAAGAATATAGTTAGTAATATCAACCACGTTATTGTGTGGACGAATTCCTGCTGACATCAAGCGCGTTTGCATCCATAAAGGTGATGGACCGATTTTTACATTTTTAATGATTTTTGCCACATATAATGGGTTATCTTCTTTTGCCTCAACGACAATTTTCACATAATCAGATGCTTTTTCAGTTGCAGACTGAAGATTCGTTTCCGGAAGTTTAACCTCTCTCCCAAGGATCGCCGCCACTTCATAGGCAACTCCTAGCATGCTTAAGCAATCCGCACGATTTGGAGTCAAGCTCAGCTCAAGGATCTCATCGTCACGATTTAACATGGCAAGTGCATCAACACCCACTTCAGCATCCGCTGGAAAAACAAAGATTCCCTCAGAATATTCTTTCGGTACAACTTTTCCTTCCATCCCTAACTCAGTAAGCGAACAAATCATTCCGTTCGATTCTTCGCCGCGTAGTTTCGCCCGTTTAATTTTAAAATTACCTGGAAGAACTGCACCAACTGTGGCCACTGCAACCTTTTGACCTTGGGCCACATTCGGAGCACCGCAAATAATTTGGACCGGTTGTTCTCCGCCGACATCAACAAGACACTTACTTAATTTATCAGCATTTGGGTGCTGCTCGCGTTCAAGGACATGACCAACGACTACACCTTGGATGCCGTCGTTAAGGATTTCTACTCCTTCGACCTCAATACCGCTTTTTGTAATTTTTTCAGCTAATTCAGATGCAGTTACTCCAGTTAAATCAATATAATCCTGGAGCCATTTATATGAAACGAACATGTCGTCATCCTCCTTTATTTTTATCAAGCTTCAACGGCTTGGGTTGAAGCATTCAGTTTCACTCGTGTTTTGAAAATTGTTTTAAGAAACGAACATCATTTGTATAGAAATGTCTGATATCATCAACACCGTACTTTAACATCGCAATCCGCTCTGGTCCCATACCGAAAGCAAAGCCAGTGTATTTTTTAGAGTCATATCCAGCCATCTCAAGAACGTTAGGATGGACCATACCGGCACCGAGAATTTCGATCCAGCCTGTTCGCTTACAAACGCTGCAGCCATGACCGCCGCAGATTTTACAAGAAATATCCATTTCTACTGAAGGTTCAGTAAATGGGAAAAAGCTTGGACGCAGGCGGATTTCACGATCTTCGCCGAACATTTTTTTCGCAAAAACTTCTAATGTTCCTTTCAGGTCACTCATGCGGATGTTCTCACCGACCACAAGGCCTTCGATTTGCATAAATTGATGGGAGTGTGTCGCATCATCATTATCACGACGGTACACCTTACCCGGGCAAATAATTTTGATTGGGCCCTTGCCTTGGTGCTTTTCCATCGTCCGCGCTTGAACTGGTGATGTATGGGTACGGAGCAAGATATCTTCTGTGATATAGAAAGAGTCCTGCATGTCGCGGGCCGGGTGCCCCTTCGGTAAATTAAGAGCTTCGAAGTTATAATAATCCTGCTCTACTTCAGGACCTTCCGCTACCTGATACCCCATGCCAATGAATAAATCCTCAATTTCTTCGATGATTCTTGTCAGTGGATGGTGGTTTCCAACCTTAACTGGTCGTCCTGGGAGGGTAACATCGATGCTTTCAGAAGCTAATTTTTCTAAAACAGCCGCCTCTTCTAACCCCGTTTGTTTGGCTTCAATTTTAACAGCAATCGCTTCACGGACTTCGTTTGCTAATGCCCCCATAACTGGACGCTCCTCAGCAGAAAGCTTTCCCATTCCGCGTAGTACTTCCGTGATTGGGCCCTTTTTACCTAGGTAGGCAACACGAATGTCATTTAATTCTTTTAAGCTTACCGACTGTTCAATTTTTTGAATAGCCTCTTCCTGCAATTCCTTTAAACGTTCTTGCATGTCAATTCCTCCTTAATATTAATCGGTGTCAGGCACCAATGAAAAAACAAAAAAACCCCATCCCTGGAAAGGGACGAGGTTTATAGTTCGCGGTACCACCCTTGTAAACACGTTATGTAAAGAAACATTGTGTTCGCTTCATTCGGATAACGGCATCTGCCGGTGCATCTTTACACGAAAAGCGGAAGCGCCCTGGTCAGCCCCGACAAGCATAAGACAAGCGCTTCGGAAGGCGTGCATTTTGCCTTCCGTAGTGATTGGCTTATGACCTCGAGGGGCTGGGCGCTGTAGCTAGACAGTAATCTACTCTCAAGCTATTGCTTTTTATTGTGGTCCCGATGCCAACTCAGGAGGTGAACTTCGCTTATTCTTTCCATAAAAGTGCTTTCAGTCGCGGCACTTTCTCCCTAAATGGTTACTAAATAAGGTACTTTTCTCCGTCATCGTTCTTTAATATTCAATATTGTTCATTATTATATAATAATTTCCCTGTAAAGGTCAAACTAGTTTCCGCCTATTTTTTCAAATAATAGAGCAGAATCCCTGTTGCTACGGCAACATTTAACGATTCACTTTTGCCGTAAATCGGGATATATAGGTTGGCTGTGGTGCTTGAGAGTATATCTTTCCCGACGCCATTCCCTTCGTTTCCAACGATCAGGGCAAACGAATCACCTGTGGAAATGTCAGTATATGCAGATGCCCCTTCAAGTGCTGTACCGTACACAGGAATATTCTTTTCCTGAAGCTTATCCATCCATTCATGAAGGTCGCCTCTTATAATTGGAAGGTGAAAATGGCTTCCTTGTGCAGACCTAAGGACCTTTGAGTTGTAAATATCCACACTTCCCCGTCCTACCACAACGGCGTCGATCCCTGCTGCATCCGCTGTACGAATCATGGTTCCGAGATTTCCTGGATCCTGAACGGCATCGATAAACAGGAAGGTTTTGGCATCTACCACTTCAGCATTTGCTATTCGGCAAACCCCATAAACTCCTTGTGGTGCCTCTGTATCTGTTAATGCATTCGATATCTCTTCCGTGACTTGTATAAGTGGCGTCGAACCAGTATCGAAGCGGGAAGGTAAATCTACTTTTTCAGAAACGATAATTTCTACAATTTGCTCGCCTTGTTTTAGCGCTTCCTCCACTAAATGAAAGCCTTCGACTAAAAATGTTCCTGACTTATCCCGTTCTTTTTTGGTTAAAAGCTTTTTCCACTGTTTTACTTTAGGGTTATTTATCGATTCAATATATTTCAAAACCCGCTCTCCTTTTACTATAACGATGATTTTTTAATTATAGCCTAACAAAAATACATAATAAAACCCAAAATAGAAAACATATTAAAGTAAGACAGGATAAAAAGGAGTGCATATACATGAATTTAAATTTACGTAATGCCATTGTTCACAATGTTTCGGGGAATACACAAGATCAATTAGAAGATACCATTGTTGATGCCATTCAAAATGGAGAAGAAAAAATGCTCCCAGGTCTTGGTGTTTTATTTGAAATCATTTGGAAAAATTCATCCGAAGATGAGAAAAAAGAAATGCTTACAACCCTTGAAAGCGGGTTAAAGTAATCATTTGTTGACGCTGCCGATTACCCATCGGCAGTTTTTTATTTAAAAAAACCCCCGGCAAAGTTCAACCGGGGACCCCACACAAAGTTATTCAAACGTAATTTTATCAACGGTCTCTCGGTCTAAACGTTTGATAACCTCGACAATCAACTTAACAGCATTCTCGTAATCATCACGATGGAGCATAGCCGCATGTGAATGAATATAGCGTGTCGCAATTGTAATCGGAAGCGCCGGAACCCCATGATGTGTCAAGTGAATTGACCCTGCATCCGTACCACCACCAGGAATGGACTCGAATTGATAGGGAATGTTCAATTCATCGGCTGTATCGGTCACTAAATCACGTAAACCTTTATGCGCTACTAGTGAGGCATCATAGATAACAACTTGTGGTCCCTTCCCCATCTTACTCATTGCTTCTCGTTCCGAAATTCCAGGTGTATCCCCTGCAATACCGACATCAACAGCAAAGCCGATATCCGGTTTGATTTTTGCAGTGGCTGTCTTGGCACCACGCAACCCTACCTCTTCTTGAACATTACCTACCCCATAAACAACGTTCGGATGATCTACACCCTTTAATTGTTTCAGGACATCAATGGCAATTGCACAGCCAATCCGGTTATCCCAAGCCTTGGCTAATAGCATTTTTTCATTGTTCATCACTGTAAATTCAAAATACGGCACAACCATATCGCCTGGACGAACCCCCCATTCAGCGGCTTCCTCACGGCTAGATGCACCAATATCAATAAACATGTCTTTAATTTCAACCGGTTTTTTGCGAGCTTCCGCTGATAAAATATGCGGAGGCTTAGAACCGATAATCCCGGTTACATCTCCTTTTCTTGTAACAATCGTCACGCGCTGTGCAAGCATTACCTGCCCCCACCAGCCGCCAACCGTTTGAAAACGAAGGAAACCTTTGTCATCGATTTGAGTAATCATAAACCCGACTTCATCTAAGTGACCAGCCACCATGATTTTCGGGCCGCCCTCTTTACCTACCTTTTGTGCAATCAAACTGCCAAGTCCATCGGTTGTGATTTCATCAGCGAATGGAGCTATGTATTTTTCCATGACCTCGCGAACTTCACGCTCATTGCCGGGAATCCCCTTGGCATCGGTTAACTCTTTTAACATCGTCAAGGTTTCATCTAGTTTTACCATTTATTAGCCCCCTTTTATGTTTGTTCGACCTTCATTATACAGAAAATAACAATAAATCCGCAATTTTTCTGCTAATAGTTATTCTGCTGTCTTTGATAATTTACTTCGTTTTTTTGGAAATATGCTCTTTCAATATCTTGATTCGTAAAACCAAGCAGCAAAGCTAATTGCAAGTAAGATTTAAATAACTTTATGTAATCATCCAAACCTTTGCTTTTTAGAAAAATACTAATCCTGTCATAGACGCTTAAAAATTGTTCTGTCACATTCACAGATGACTCCTGAACATTCAAATCAATTTTCACCGCATCAAATCCACATTCAATCCCGATCGATAAAATAAAATGAACCCCATCAACAAATTCCTCTAAAATGACTTCTTTCGCCGAAGACGGCTTGATACTCCAAAACTTAAAGCTGCGTGTTTCATTTGCCAACTCACCAATTTCAACGAGTAAGGCCAGTACCTTTCTATCAAATAAATCTTCGTCCTGCAAGTTGTGCTTTTCTTCAATATGAGTATCTAATGCTTTTTGCATGTGAAACAGTTTTTCTAGTTGCATACTTCCATCACTCCTTATGGAAAAATTATATCAAACTGAGAAATGATTGAAACTTTTTTCGGGCTGTTTCGTATTATTAGGAAAAAGATGCAGGAGGCTTAGCCATGATTTGGTTGCTGCGCTTCGTATTGTTGTTTATCCTATTCTTCTTATTTAGATATGCGTTAAAATCCCTTTTTACATCGAACCGAAAACTAAAAGCTGCCCGTAAACATAAACGTTTTTTATTAATCGATGATAAGGATGTCAGAAAGAATTTCTTACTTACCTATAAAGGTGCTATGTTTGGTGGTGAGAAATACATGGGTCCCGTTGACAACACCTTTGACGTCGTCTCGATCATCATCTGGCCTGAAAATGCAGTCTCGTTAAAAGGTCTAGTTAAGGATGACTTTTTTTATATCGATAAAAAAATCCTTGATTACTATCCAAATGCCGAAATCCATTGGAAAAGTCCGGTGAAGGAATTTTTACAGGAATAGCCGCCATTCATGCGGCTTTTTATAGTAGAAACTTTATTAAAAGAACGAATTCGATTACTGCTAGGACAGGAAAACCAATTTTAAACGATGTATGCTTCGTTTTATGTCGATAAAGCTGCATACCTGCCGTTGCACCGACAGCGCCTCCAAATAATGCCACCAGCCACAAGGTCCTCTCTCGGATTCGGTACTCATGCTTTTTAGCCCGCTTCTTATCCTCCCACATAATTACGAGCCCGGCAATATTCATGATTAGATAGGCCAATAACCATATTTTCATATACGATATCCCCCTTATAGAAAAAGCCATCCTCATCAAAGAGAATGGCTTTTATCTGTCTAGCTCCAGCGCCTAGGGGCGCTGGAGCTTTTCTTATTACTTGTTTTGTTGTAGTTTTGCAACGTTTGCTAATTCAGCAAATGCGTTTGCATCGCTTACTGCTAATTCAGCAAGCATCTTGCGGTTTACTTCGATACCAGCAAGCTTTAAGCCATGCATTAAACGGCTGTATGAAAGACCGTTGATACGAGCTGCTGCATTGATACGAGTAATCCATAATTTGCGGAAGTCGCGTTTTTTCTGACGACGATCGCGGAAAGCATACATTAATGATTTCATAACCTGTTGGTTAGCAACTTTATATAATGTATGTTTGGAACCGTAATAACCTTTTGCTAATTTAAGAACTTTTTTACGACGCTTGCGCGTAACTGTACCGCCTTTTACACGTGGCATGTAATTTCCCTCCAATATATAAATCGATCACTTAAATTTTTTACTTCATGTAAGTTAACATTTGACGAATGCGTTTGAAATCACCTTTAGAAACAAGGGATGCTTTGCGAAGCTTACGCTTTGCTTTTGTAGATTTGTTAGCAAATAAGTGGCTTGTATAAGCGTGGTCACGTTTAAGTTGACCTGAACCAGTTTTCTTGAAACGCTTTGCAGCGCCACGGTGAGTTTTCATTTTTGGCATTTGGGATATCCTCCTTATTACTTTTCGATTTTAGGTGCTAAAACCAGGAACATGCTCCGGCCATCCATTTTAGGATGAGACTCGATCGTTGCAACTTCCTTGCACGCCTCTGAAAAACGGTCTAACACGCGTTGACCAATTTCTTTATGGGTAATCGCCCGGCCCTTGAAACGGATTGAAGCTTTTACCTTGTCGCCTTTTTCCAAGAACTTAATCGCATTACGTAACTTTGTATTAAAGTCATGCTCATCAATCGTTGGGCTGAGACGGACTTCTTTAGTAGTAATGATCTTTTGGTTCTTACGAGCTTCTTTGTCTTTCTTTTGCTGCTCGAATTTAAACTTGCCATAGTCCATAATTCTGCCGACTGGAGGCTTTGCATTTGGTGCTACTAGTACCAAATCAAGATTCACTCTTCCGGCAATCTCTAAGGCTTCAGTTTTGGTTTTAATCCCTAACTGTTCGCCATTTTGATCAATTAGGCGGATTTCGCGAGCGCGAATGCCCTCATTTAACAACATGTCTTTGCTAATAATTAGCCACCTCCAAGGTTTTATCACGAATACAACGTTTTGGTCAAGAAAATCATAAGGAACCCTTTTCAACCTAAACGTCTGACACCCTATTGAATCAACAGGTAGTAAAGCTTTTTAGCAGCGCTATTAAGTGAACAAACAAAAAAGTGCGGATGAATGCACCCACACTTTACAGAACATAAGTAATAAAACCAAAAAGTTCACGTAAACCTGCCAACTGCCAATTGCGTCAATCAGGTGAGAAGCGGGTGCTTCTTCTTTTCCCAAAAACAAGTATTCAATTTTTCACCTTAGTTAATATAACATAAGCAAAGACGAATGTCAAACAAACTATTTCCTTTGACAACGAAATTTATTTTAGCAAGAAACTGAAAATTATTCAATATATTTTTTTATTTTTAAAAAAGAAAGAGAGATTGCTCCCTCTTCCGAATAAAAATTATCCTCTTTTCACTTCAGCAACGATTGCTGCTAAAAACTCTGAAAATGGCTTTGTTTCTGAGTTTTGTTCACCATATTTACGGACATTGACAGCTTGGTCTTCGACTTCTTTATCACCAACAACCAGCATATATGGTATTTTTTGCATTTGAGCTTCGCGAATTTTATAGCCGATTTTTTCATCACGGCCATCCAATTCGACACGTAATCCTTCATTTTGAAGTTGCTCCTGTACTTGCTTAGCATAATCATAATGTGCACCAGGAGATACTGGAATAACCTGTACCTGTACTGGAGCCAGCCAAGTAGGGAAAGCGCCTTTGTATTCTTCAATTAAGAAGGCAACAAATCGTTCCATTGTTGACACAACGCCACGGTGGATAACAACTGGACGATGCTGCTTGCCGTCCTCACCAACATATGTTAAATCAAAACGTTCCGGTAATAAGAAGTCTAATTGAACAGTGGAAAGTGTTTCTTCTTTCCCTAGAGCTGTCTTAACTTGAACGTCAAGCTTAGGACCGTAGAATGCTGCTTCTCCTTCTGCCTCATAGTAGTTAAGACCAAGATCATCCATGGCATCCTTCAGCATCGATTGTGCTTTTTCCCACATCGCGTCATCGTCAAAATACTTTTCAGTATCTTGCGGGTCACGGTAAGATAAACGGAAGGAATAGTCATTAATATCAAAGTCTTTATAGACCGCTAAGATTAGGTTAACAACCCGTTTGAATTCATCTTTAATTTGGTCAGGACGAACAAAAATATGTGCATCATTTAAAGTCATTCCACGAACACGCTGTAGTCCTGAAAGGGCACCAGACATTTCATAGCGATGCATTGTTCCAAGTTCGGCAATTCGGATTGGAAGTTCACGATAGCTGTGAATGCTGTTCTTGTACACCATCATATGATGTGGACAGTTCATTGGACGAAGAACCAATTGTTCATTGTCCATTTCCATGATCGGGAACATATCTTCCTGGTAATGATCCCAGTGACCTGAAGTCTTATATAAATCAACACTGCCCATGACCGGAGTGTACACATGGTCATAACCCAGACGTTGTTCTTTATCAACAATATAACGTTCAACCACACGACGAATTGTTGCGCCTTTCGGAAGCCATAACGGTAATCCCTGTCCTACCAATTGGTTACTAGTGAAAAGGTTTAACTCTTTTCCAATTTTACGGTGGTCACGTTCTTTCGCTTCTTCAAGCAAGCGAAGATGCTCAGCTAAATCCTCTTTCTTAAAAAAGGCTGTTCCGTAAATACGCTGTAACATTTTATTTTTGCTGTCACCGCGCCAGTATGCACCCGCAATGCTTAACAATTTAAATTCTTTAATTTTTCCTGTCGATGGAACATGGACACCACGGCAAAGGTCAAAAAAGTCACCTTGCTCATAGATTGTCACTGTTTCCTCATCAGGAATCGCCTCGATTAGTTCCAGCTTGTAAGGGTCACCCGCTTCTTTAAATAGCTGAACAGCATCCGCACGGCTTACTTCCTTGCGAACAATTTCAATATTTTCATTGACGATTTTCGCCATTTCTTTTTCAATCCTTGGCAGATCTTCTGGAGTTAATGATTCCTCAAGGTCCATATCATAATAAAAACCACCCTCAATAACAGGACCTACTCCTAAATTCACCCCAGGATAAAGCCTTTTAACAGCCTGTGCCATTAAGTGTGCTGTACTGTGCCGTAAAACCTCTAATGCGTCTACGGAATCAGGGACGACGATTTCTATTGAACCGTCTTCATTAATTGGACGGCGAAGATCATAAAGTTGACCGTTCCATTTACCGGCAATCGCTTTTTTCTTTAGGCCGGGGCTGATGGAAGCGGCGATATCTTCCGTTGTTGTTCCACGTGGGAACTCCTTTACTGCCCCATCTGGAAACGAAATCTTAACAACGTCTGACATGGTAATTCCTCCTTTGTAATGAAGCGTCTTCGGGTCATTTTTACCCAGAAAATTCGCTTTTGAAAAATAAAAAAACCCGTCCCTGGAATAGGGACGAGTTTTGATAAACACGTGGTTCCACCCAATTTTTCATTTTCGAATGACACACATTGAAAATGACTTTGGTCAGTTAACGGCTGTGGCCGTCAACAATTACTGACTTCATGGAAACATGAAGTGTTCACTGCTGAAGTTTAAAGGTGGTAAGTATTATTTTCGTGTTAGGAGGCTTTCAGCCCTGTCCTCCCTCTCTAGAAACCGTAAAAAATACTGTTATCCTTATCATTACTTTTGCTATGAATATTCTATGTACGTTATTATAATGACTAATTCCCTAAAAATCAAGGGACATCAACCTACAAAAACAAATTATTACAAAAATTCCTGTATCTCAAGCATGGTTCTCCGAAGAATTATTATCTGCCGCCCATTTTTTAACTTCACGGAGGGACGCAAACGATTTCACAGTTACTCTTTCTTCAAAGATGTTTTTGATTGTGCGAACTAAGGGTTCTTCTGGGTCTTTTGTATACAGAAAAATAGTTGTAGGCGCAAGCGATAAAAGTGGTGCAATGGAAGCAGAATCGACATAAACAGGATGATTAACAAGTAACTTTCGGTCAATCAATCTAATTAATTCAGCTCTTTTCATCTCTACAAACTGGTCGTTATAAAAAGTAATTTCCTCGTCAAACAATAAATGAAGAACGTCCATTTTTGGTTCCCTGTTCAGTAAAAAGTCCCTGAGCATTTGCACAAACATTTGATACTCCTGCTCCATTTTATATTCATCAATGGCAATCTCAACATAACCTTCCAGTAACTGGAGGTATGGCCGCAAACGAAATTTATGGAAGGAGTCAAACGAAAAAGAAATATCATCCTGAAAGATATACTCGATGGCTGCTCTAATATTAGGCTCTTCATTTGAATCCTTCAAAAAGACAATCAGATCTTCTCTTTGACCTTCAAGAATGGAATAGATAATTTCCATTATTTGTTGTTGTTCTTCTAGATCCTCATAAAAATAACGGTTTTTTAATATTTCCCTGAACCAATCGTCACGTTTTATGTTCGTAATAAATTCGTAAAATGCATTTTTAACCATAGTAGAAATTTCAATGGATAAGAAGCTACCTAAAAATTTTACTATATGTTGATCTTCTATTAGAAGAATAGTTTCTTTATCATAATTATTTGGTAAGTACTCCAGCAAGTGGTAATAAAACTTTTGAGCATCCAGCTTGCTTTGGAAGATGATTTCCGCCAACCAAATCCCCCCTTTAAGCCAATCTTTGTTAATATATATGGGGGACTTGGCTAAAATAGAAGTTAGCTGACAGTTGCTTTTGTTATTTACAGAAAAAAATATAAAGAAAACTCGACGATTGGCGAGCCGTTAGGCGAAGACAGAGTCGTAGTTGCACTTATGCGAAATAAGAAAGTATGAACTTTCGCACCGAAAGTTTATACTTTCTTATTAGCAAAAAAAAGACTGCTGACCTGTTTCAGCAATCCGGAAAACCCGTTTTATTACCGTCTGTTTGGACCATCGACCATCACTGGCACACTCAGGGAGCGAATTCTCTCCATAATTCGTCGTGCTTTCATCTTCTCTTCTTCGCCCCGCTGGCTGTAGGTTAAATGATGTTCCAGCTCCCCAAAATTAAAGTTTGAGGTGAAAAATGTCGGCAGGCTTTCAAGCATACGGAACTGCAAAATTGGACCTAAAACTTCATCCCTTGTCCAACTCGAGACAGCTTCTGCACCAATATCATCAAGCATTAGAATCGGTTCTCTTTTTAATGCTTCAATTTTTTCATTCAAAGTCGAATCCGCAATCGAGCTTTTCATTTCCCTTAATAGTTCAGGGACATAGACAATCATCGAAGAAATCTGTTTTTTTGCCAATTCATTGGCGATTGCCCCTAATAAATAGGACTTCCCGACACCGAATTTCCCGTAAAGATAGAGACCCTTTGGTTTTTTACCTGCCTCATAATTCATTAAAAAGGTTGCGGCCTTATCTCCTGCATCAAGCCTGCCTGAGTCTCCTTCAAAGTCTTCAAAGGTGGCCTTAAGTATGTCTCTTGGCACATATAGACTTTTGATTAGTTTTTCATTTTTCTTTTTTTCATCTGCCATGATTTTTTGAGGACAGCGTTTATAAACAACATCAATGGAGTTTCGGGATAATACCAAATCTGGGTGATATCCCTTCATGAAATTGATGCAGCTATCCAGACTTTCACATTTGTGGCATTCCTTGCTTTGGTTCGTATACTCGTACAGTTTACTCATGCTTTTATCAATCATAGATTGATCAATCTCATTTTGATGTTGTGCTAAAAAGGCTTGAATATCCGGATTTTCAAGGACTTGCCTGCGTTGTTGTTCGTATCGTTTTTGAAAGTTTTCATTAGAAGCTAATTTTTTCAATGTCCGATTGATTTTTTCCAATTTTGGTCACCCCCTATTTGCGAAACGCTTTTAACTTTTCTTCAATTGCACGCTTTTTCGCTTCAACTTCACTGTTATTTCCTTGCGCGGGATCTTTGCCCGCATCTTTCGTACTTTCATCAAACCAGTCAGGAATTAACTCTGTCCGAATTGGTTTTTTATTAGTCGATCTTGTAGTTTTTTTGCTTTCTGTTACCTTGTGTTCCTCATTCTTCGCGAGCTCCATCGCTTCCTTCACCGTTTTCACTTGTTTCCTTGCCCAATGACTAGCGATTGACTCGACAAACCCCTTTGTAAATTTCATGTCCGTTTTTCTCATAACCACTTCAATTAGGACATTTACCACACCTGGGGGAAGTTTATATTTAATCATGATCTCTTCTAAGGTTTTCAAATTGGCATTCGAAGGTTCAACACCGCCCGAGATTTCTTTAAAAACGATGAGTGGCGGGGTCGTCTCATACGAGCGAATTAACTTTTCTTCCTGTGTTTTAGGTTCGGTTATTTGAGTTTGATGAACAATTGGTTGTGTTCGGTTAATAAGACTCGGAAGTTGATCGTAATTGACAAATTGATACCAATCACGAGCCCCCTTTCTCAAGTCCTCAATATCAATTTCTTCATGCTCGTTAATAGCACCCAAGATGAAATTTTTCATTTCGATTGCATCAATTTGGTACAGAAATGCAAGATTACTAATTACACTTTTTACTTTTGGTGTTAGCGCTTTTTTGGGAACAAGTGATTCATTCAGCCCTGCTGTTAACAAATCAAAATCAAACGTGTCCACACCAATTTGGATCGGACTCGGCTCATTTCGACCGATAAACTGTTGATTTTCTTCCTCTTGTAATTCTTCGGAAAGGGCTTGAATATATTGCATACTGCCAGGGGCTCCTGATGCAAACACGTCCTGAAAGGCTCTTGTAACATCTATATACTCGTCTTCACTGGGCTTTTGTTGATCACTAAAAAAGCGCTTCAGACGGGAGAAATGGTTTTTTCCAATTTTTCGATAAAGATAAATATTTAGCATCCCATCTAAAAAGAATTGCTCAGGACTTAAAGGTGGATGCAGTTCATAGATGAAGGACCGTCCCCCTTCATCTGTTTTGACACGCGTCTTTAATAAACCAATTCCTTCTAGCTTCAATCTGGCTTCGTAAATATCCTTTAAGTTCATCTCTAAGAGATTCATCAATAAATGATGAGTGGAAGACTCAGACCAGAGCCGATTTTCCTCTAACTCCGCCCAGAGCGTCATATACAAACTAAAGCAAGTTGACCCAATCAAGGGCTGATATAAAAACGTCAGCACTTTACGGTCATACTCATGCAGCAGCCCATCAGCCGCAACTATATAACGGTCGATAGGGAGAATTTCCTGCCAATGCTGCGCCATATCACTCCAACCTTTCTTGTTATAAAATCAAAAAGAGCCAAAAACTCTTTAGCTCTTAAGATTTTTCTTTTTTGATTAATTCTTTTAATTCATCAATAAAAACATTAATATCTTTAAACTGACGGTAAACGGATGCAAACCGAACATAGGCGACTTCGTCCACATGTGCCAGCCTGTCCATGACCATTTCACCGATTGCTTCACTTTTTATTTCAGAAATACCCTGACTCCGCAAATCCTTTTCAACACCATGCGTTATATCTTCTAATTCCTTTAAGGCTACCGGCCGCTTCTCACATGCCTTAATCAAGCCACGTAATATTTTATCACGGCTAAACTCTTCTCGGGTCCCTTCTTTCTTGACTACAATCAGCGGGATCTCTTCAATCTTCTCAAACGTAGTAAAACGATACCCACATTCTTCACATTCGCGTCGTCTCCGTGTTGCTCGACCTTCATCAACTGGGCGAGAGTCGAGGACGCGTGTACCATAATTTTGACAAGATGGGCATTTCATTGTAATCAACTCCAAATCTACACTTTACTCCCGAACAAAAACGCTTACTTTCATCTTATAAAAAAGACTATCTTTATACAAGTAGTAGTACTAGGAGTTTTTTATTCCTATAAAGGTATGTAATTGATTAATCCGCTCGTAGTAAGAATTAATCCGCTTTTTTAAATCGGGATAGGTGCCGAGTAAGGAAAATTTTTCAGATGAAATATTAAAGTCTACCGCTGTTTCCATTGGCTTTACTCCCACAATTGTAACAATTAGAAAGCAGGGGATGGGTTTACTGATTTCAACAGCAATTTCTCCATGTTCTTTAGAAACCGTGGTGACCCGGCAATCAGCATCTTCATGGAATAACTTTTCAACAGATGCAAATAATTGATTAAACATCGCCTTATAATAATGCGTTTTTAAGGAATCATCCTTAATCTGATCTGAAGTCTCAATTTGCTTTTTAAAACGAACAAATAGGTTACCTAACATAGCCATACTATTCCTCCCATGATGTAGCTTTGTTCTTATTGTACAACATTAGTCTAGAAAATATAAAAAGAGGTGTATGTATAAATACACCTCTACGTTAATTATTTTTATAGTGATTATAAAACCTTTGCCTGTTTAACATGAACAGGACCCATGCCACGCGGAATTTCAATATTTTCACGTGTTTGTGCATTTAATGCCTCAGCAATATAATCGGCCGCAACATTAGGATTCAAATCTCCGCAAGTGTATACATCTATGCTGGCATATCCATGTTCGGGGAAGCTGTGAATGGTAAGATGTGATTCAGAAATAATAACCACACCACTTACACCTTGTGGGGCAAATTTATGAAATGCTACTTCACGGATTTCCGCACCTGATCTAAGAGCTGCTTCAACAAAAGTTGTTTCAATAAAATTCATATCATTTAATTTTTCAAAGTCGCATCCCCAAAGCTCAGAGATTACGTGACGTCCCATTGTTTCCATATTCATTTTTCCCCCTCTAACCTTTTATGTTCTTTCTTGAAATCCTGTTATTGACGGTATCCGAGTAACTACCACGGGGGAAAGTTAGTCCAGAGAGGTCCTAACCCTTTAAGTAATTAATAGCTACCTAATTTCAAGAAGTTCACGATGACTAGTATACTTTGTTTATATTTTTTTTGCAACCTATCAATATAAAAAACTTTATATGTTTATTTTGTAACAAGGTTAACGGGCGTGTTCCATTTTTCATTCAATAATAACACACTAAATCAAAGCTATTTTATGCAAAAAACACCCAAATGGCTCAAGCAAGGCAAAAAAAATGCTGTCTATCGACAGCATTTTATCCGACCTTTATTTGTGATGATTTTGCTATTTCCTCTGCAACATACATGGTGAGATCCACGACACGTGAAGAATACCCCCACTCATTATCATACCATGCTAAAACCTTTACTTTTCTTGTTCCCATCACCATTGTGGAAAGACCATCAATGATGGCAGAATGTTCATTGGTATTAAAGTCAACGGATACTAATGGTTCCATCGTCAAATCCAAAATGCCTTTTAATGGGCCATTTGCCGCTTCAATAAATGCGTTATTGACATCATCAAGGGTCACATCTTGATTAAGATCAACTACTAAGTCAACAAGTGAAACGTTTGGTGTTGGCACACGAAGTGACATCCCATGTAATTTACCTTTTAAGTGCGGTAACACAAGTGAAATTGCCTTGGCCGCTCCTGTTGTTGTTGGAATGATAGATTGTCCACATGCACGAGCCCTTCGTAAATCTTTATGAGGGTTATCGATATTTTTTTGATCATTTGTATAGGCATGAATCGTTGTCATTAATCCGCTTTCAATGCCAAATTTTTCATCTAACACCTTTGCAACAGGTGCAAGGCAGTTGGTGGTACATGATGCATTTGAGATAATGTCATGATGACCGATATCAAGCATTTCTTCATTAACACCCATTACAATTGTAACATCCTCATTTTTCCCTGGTGCAGTTAAGATCACTTTCCTGGCTCCTGCTTCTAAGTGCAGTGCCGCCGCTTCACGAGCATTAAACTTTCCTGTCGCCTCTATAACAATATCAATACCAAACTCTCTCCAGGGAAGCTCCTCTGGATTACGACTGCTTAATAGTTTAATTCTTTTGCCATTGACGATTAACTCATCATCTAATGGGATAACTTCTCCCTGAAATGGTCCATGATTTGTATCATATTTAAGTAAATGTGCTAATGTTTCCGCTGGATAACTTGCATTTATGGCAACAACCTCAAGCTTATTTTCAAGGATCGCTTTTCTAAAAACCATCCTGCCAATTCTCCCAAATCCGTTTATTGCAACTCTCGTCTTCATTTTACATCCCCTTTTTGTATTAATGTCATACTTAATACTTATATCTTGTAATTAGTATAACATATTTAGGTTTAATTGTGATGAATAATCTGCGGATTTTTAAAATGTTTTACAATTCAGGCAACTTAGAAACAGAAAAAAAGAGAAGGTTGCCCTTCTCTCCCATTACTTAAGATTATTTATATCGATGCCAAACTGGGCTAAAATTTCAAGAAGTTGTTTTTTTGTATCTGCGATCGAACCATTATTATCAATTACAGCATCTGCGAGCTTTATTTTTTCAGACAGGGACATCTGAGAACGAATCCTTGCTTCGGCATCCTCAACTGATAGATTATTTCTCTCGATTAATCTTTTTAATTGTGTTTCATCGTCAACATAAACAAGTAACGTTTTATCCACCATATACGTAAGTTTACTTTCAAATAATAAAGGGATATCAAGAACAACCACTTCTTCACTGTTTTTTATTGCCTGATCGACTTGGTCCCTCATTCTTTTTCTAACCTCAGGGTGTACGATTTCGTTTAAAATTTGCCGTTTTTCAGCGTGATGGAAAATAATTGCGCCAAGCTTTTGCCTGTCAATTTCACCATCTTCCAATAAAATATCACGGCCAAACTCTTCAATAATCTTAAAATAAGCGGATTCACCTTTCATTACCGCTAGGCGTGATTCTATATCAGCATCGACTACAGTGACATCCATTTCTTTGAAAAAGTTTGAGACTGTGCTTTTTCCACTGGCGATTCCGCCTGTTAAACCGATAACTAATGACATAGTCTTTTCCTTTCTAGATTCATAACTTCCATATTCCAATTATGATTAATAAAATCCCTGGCAAAAACGTGAACTTTTGGATCCAATCAAACTTATGAAAAAAAGTTCCGCTTTTTATCCCTAATAGAACAAATAACGAGCTCATAATCGCGACTGTAAATGCTAAATAAAAGGGAGAGAAACCAAGCATCGCTGCACCAATCCCGGCTCCAAAGGCATCCAGTGACAAGGCAAAGCCTAACATTAAAGCTTCGATCCCCGTAATCGTACCCGATTGGTCAAAGTCAGCCGACATCGGCTTTTTCAAGATGTTGATGGCTAATCCTAGGGATTTAATTTCAAAATTTACGATTGTTTTTTCATGTTCTAGTACGTCTTTTTCTTTTTCTGGTTTGAAAAATTGAAACAAAACCCATGCACCAAGAGCAATTAGAATGATTCCCCCTAGGCTTGCCGTAATACTTGGAGATAGAACTTTTTCAAGTCCATGCCCAATTGACACGGCAATCATTAAAGAAATAGCCGAGCAACTTGCAATAATAATCACTGATCGGATCGGCATGACCATTTTCCTTAGTCCATAGGTAAAACCCACGCTAAAGCTATCAAGGCTGAGAGCAAAAGCAAGTATGAGAAGTGAGAACAACTGAACCATGATGTCTAGGGCTCCTTCCTCCAAAATCATTACGATAGTATATGGCAGGAGCCTATCAAAGGTTAATATTATTCAATTCTCACTTTTTTTACTTTTTTTCCCACTTATATCTTTTGGCAATGCGGGCAGTAATGGGTCCCTCTGCCCCCTACGGTCGTTTTTTCTAAAGGTGTTCCACATCGTTTACACTCTTCCCCTTTACGACCATAAGCGTATAGTTCAAGCTGAAACATACCTATTTCCCCTTGGGAGTTAACATATGAGCGGATCGTACTTCCGCCCTTTTTGACGGCTTCGCTTAAGGTCGCAACAATTTCACGGTGAAGAAGGGCAAGTTCATTTTTATTTAATGTGTTAGCAATACGTTCTGGGTGTATACCTGCCCGAAAAAGTGCCTCATCCACATAGATATTACCGAGCCCCACAAAAAATTTTTGGTCCAATAGGGCTGTTTTAATTTTTCGATTCGTTTTTTCAACCTTCTTAGTCAAGTACTCTACCGTAAATTCCTCTGAAAAAGGTTCAGGACCAAGCCCTATGAGCGGTTCCGTTAAGAATTCGTCCCCTTTTTTGTATAAGTGCATCGTTCCAAATTTCCGAACGTCCCTATACCTTAATTCTGTTCCATCTGTAAAGTGAAAGAGTACATGTGTATGTTTATCATAGGGTTCTTCCTTAGGATAAAGCCCGTACTTCCCTTCCATTCTCAAATGCGATACTAACGCGAAATGATCCGTATAAATGATTAAAAATTTCCCTCTTCTGCCTACATCAACAATGGTCTCCCCTGCTAAAGCATCGACAAATTGTTCCACTTCAAGTGGGCTTTTAATGATTTTTGGCCAAAAGACGGAGATATCTTTGATGGTTTTATTGACAACTAATTTTTTTAACGTTTTCCTTACGGTTTCTACTTCTGGAAGCTCCGGCATTGCTGAGGGGTCCCCCTTTTATTTGGCGTCAAACCATGTTGGTCCATAGGCATAGTCAACTTTCAACGGCACCTTCAATTCGAGGGCATTTTCCATCACGTCTGGGACTAACTTCTTTAAAATTTCCAATTCGTCCTCAGGTGCTTCAAATATCAATTCATCGTGCACTTGAAGTAAGAGGCGCGTCTTTAAACCCTTGTCCTTTAAAGCATCGTCCATATCAATCATTGCTTTTTTTATGATATCAGCGGCACTGCCCTGAATTGGAGTATTCATGGCTGTCCTTTCTGCAAAGCTTCTGATGTTAAAATTACGAGCTGTAATTTCAGGAAGGTATCTTCTTCGCTGCATCAAAGTGGAGACATAGCCTTTTTGTTTTGCCGAGTGAATAATATCATCCATGTATTCTTTGACACCTGGATAGGTATCTAGATAACGATTAATGAATTGACCAGCTTCTTTCCTTGTAATTCCTAAGGATTGGGACAGACCATAATCACTGATTCCATAAACAATTCCAAAGTTAACAGCCTTGGCCTGACGCCTCATATTGGAAGTTACCTCATCCTTATTGACATGAAAAACTTCCATTGCTGTTTTTGTATGAATATCCATATCCTCTTTGAAGGCCTGAATCAGCTTTTCATCACCAGCAATATCAGCAAGAACACGCAGTTCGATCTGCGAATAGTCGGCTGCAAAAATGATCCAGCCTTCCTCTGATGGAACAAAGGCTTGGCGGATTTTACGTCCCTCTTCAAGGCGAATCGGTATATTTTGCAAATTAGGATCAATTGAACTTAATCTGCCAGTCGCAGTTAAAGTTTGTTGATACCTGGTATGGACTTTTCCCGTTTTAGGATTAATAACCTTTAGTAATCCTTCTATATAGGTGGATTGAAGCTTACCTAATTGTCTGTATAGAAGAATATGCTCGATGATTTCATGGTCTTCTGCTAATTTTTCCAATACATCTGCTGAAGTTGAATGACCTGTTTTCGTTTTCTTAAACGAAGGAAGGTTTAATTTTTCAAATAAAATTACACCAAGTTGTTTCGGTGAGTTGATATTAAACTTTTCACCTGCTAATTCACAAATCTTCTCTTCAATCTCGACGAGTCTATCATTTAGCTCCTTACCCATTGTCTGAAGGCGTTCCTGTTCCACCTTGATCCCGCACGATTCCATATCAGCCAAAATCAGCGATAAAGGCATTTCAAGCTCAGTAAATAATTCATATTGTTCATTTTTTCTTAATTCATCTTCTAGTTTTTCTTTAATATCAGACATTGCAAGGCTTTTCCGGACTAGATGTTCTGCGAGCTTAGACACTTCAGGGACCTTTCGTTTCGCCCCTTTCCCATAAAACGATTCATCAGATTGAATATTATGTAGATCGAATCTTTTCGTTATTGCAGCGAGGTCTTCAATGTTTTCTGAAGGATTTATGATATAGGAAGCCATTAGAATATCAAAATTGGCCCCTTTTAGATGAATATCATGTCTTCTTAATGAAACTTCAGATCGCTTGGCATCATAAACTGTTTTCTTTTTACTCTCATCTTCCGCCCATTTTTTAAAAGCTTCTGAATGTAATGCCAGGTCAGTTGGCAAGTAGAAATGTCCTATTTCATTGACAAGAGAGAAACCAATAATCTCTGCATAATGATAATTATCATCCAGCATTTCAACGTAAAAATAATTAGTGTCTGCAAACAGTTCTTCTGTTATTTCAGTTGGAATTTGGAAATCAATATCTTCAAGTTCCTGCTCTTCAATAGTGTCTGGACCTTCTCCAAGCTTGCCCAATAATGAATGAAAGCCCAATTCTTTAAATAAGGCTACTAATTTTTCGCGCGTAAAGCCTTCGTATGCGACGTTTTCTAAATCAACTTCGACAGGTGCTTGTCTTTCAATCGTAGCAAGTTCTTTACTCATTAATGCTTGGTTCTTAAATTCTTCTAGCTTCTCTTTCAGCTTATTCCCTGTTACTTGTTCAACTGAGTTTAATAAATTTTCGAGGGTTGAAAACTCCTTCAACAATTTGATCGCTGTCTTCTCACCTACCCCAGGAACACCAGGAATATTATCGGAAGGGTCCCCCATTAACCCTTTCATATCAATGATTTGTTCTGGTGTAAGTCCATATTTTTCGGCTACATGATCAGGGGTATATTCTTCAATATCCGTAATACCCTTTCGAGTAATTCCGACGGTTGTAGTGGCGGAAGAGAGTTGGGTTAAATCTTTGTCTCCTGAAATCACTTTTACTTCGTACCCATCCTTTTCTGCAGTTAATGAAAGGGTACCAATGATATCATCGGCCTCATAATTTTCAAGCTCATATCTGGAAATCCCATAAGCATCAAGAAGATCACGGATAAACGGAAATTGTTCGGATAGTTCGGGTGGGGTTTTTTGCCTTCCACCTTTATACTCACTAAAGGTTTTATGGCGAAAAGTAGTTTTTCCAGCATCAAATGCGACAAGTATATGTGTTGGCTTTTCATCTTCAAGAATTTTCATCAACATCATCGTAAAGCCATATACCGCATTCGTGTGGATTCCTTTATCGTTATTAAGCAGGGGTAATGCAAAAAATGCTCGGTAAGCAATACTATTACCGTCAATCAGGACAAGTTTCTTTTTTTCCATTTATATCCACCTTCCGAAAATCATATCGAATATTTATGTAGTTCAATAATAAAGTCGCTTCCTTCACCCAAATTACTTCTGACACTAATGTTACCATGATGCGCTTCTATTAAGTGTTTTACGATTGCTAATCCAAGGCCTGTCCCACCCGAGTTACGACTTCTGGCACGGTCCACACGGTAAAATCGTTCAAAAATACGTGGAATCTCTTCTTTACTAATTCCTACCCCTGAGTCTTTCACATGGATCCGTACGTTCTCACCATGTTCAAGAAGGATAATTTTTACTTCCCCTTCTTGCTGGGTATAGTTAATTGCGTTGCCGATTAAATTGATAAATACTTGTTTTAAACGGTCCGAATCGCCATTGATTAACACTTGATTTTGCTTGCTGTAAAGTTCAAGTTTGATATTCTTTGCTTCTGCTTTTCCTGTAAGAATCGTGATTACTTCTTTTAATAACATATACAAATCTATTTCTTGAATGTTTAATCTGAAGCCTTGCTGCTCTATTTTTGAAAGCTCTAACAGGTCTTGTATAAGTGTTTGCAGGCGATCACTCTCTTTTAAAATGATCGAAAGAAACGCTTCTAATGTTTCTTTATTGTTCATAGCACCGTCCAGCAATGTTTCAGTAAATCCTTTAATAGAAGTTACTGGGGTTTTTAATTCATGCGAAACATTGGCGACAAAATCCTTCCGCATTTGCTCGAGTTTTTTTATTTCGGTGATATCATGAAAAACAAGCAGTACCCCTTTCCAAACATTATTTGTTCCGATTATCGGGACACCATACACAACAAAATACCTTCGTTCGATCAAAAAAGGCACAAGTAATTGTTCACTAACCTTCTTTTCAGTCCGAAAAACCTCTGCTACTAAATGACAAATTTCTTCATATTCAATCACTTCATAGTAGAGTTTATTTAAATAATCACTTGGATTCACCTGAAAAATATCAATAAACCCTTTATTAATGAGATTAATGTAACCGCGACTGTCTATTAAGACTAATCCTGCTCCCATATTTTCAATTAAAGCACTTAACCGGTCCTGTTGCATTTCTTGTGCTTTAACAAGTTCTTGGAGGTTTTCGGCCAGCATATTGATCGATGACCCAAGCAAGCCGGTTTCATCCAATCGATCTACTTTTGTTCGTGCCCGGTAGTTTCCGTTTGCCAGTTCAATTGCTACATTTGTGGCAGCTTCAATTGGTTTTGTATACTTTGAGGTAATTCTAATGGATAGAAAAATAATAATTATTATTGCAATCCCTAGACAGATGGAAAGGACCCACAAGATTTCTACTTTAAAATGTTCATTTAGGGACTCTATGTAATAACTTTTAAAAAATTGGCCAAGCAATATTCCTAATCCAACTAAAACCGCCATAATTAATAAGATTAGTGTAATTAGCAGACCTTTTCGGTATTTGGTCATTCTCCTTTCGGCTCCTCCAATTTATAGCCCAGGCCACGTAATGTTTTGATATAGGCCGGCTTTTTTGTATCCACTTCAACTTTTTCTCTTAAATGTGATATATGTACATCCACAATTCTAGTATCCCCAGCAAAGTCATAATTCCAAACAGCACTAAGTAATTGATCACGCGTCAAGACGCGGCCTTTATTTTGCGCGAGATAAAGAAGTAATTCAAATTCCTTTAAGGTTAACTCCAAAAGTTGGTCGTTAAAATAAGCCTCATATTTTTCAGGATCGATTCTTAAACTAGCGATCACTAGTTGCCCCGTCTCTTTTTCACTTGCGTCAATTGCCTCCGTTTGGGCTTGTGTCCTCCTAAGAATTGCTTTCACGCGGGCGATCACTTCTCGTGGACTAAAGGGTTTAACCATATAATCATCTGCCCCAAGCTCTAAACCTAATATTTTATCAAGCTCATCATCTTTTGCAGTTAACATTAAAATTGGGGTCATTATACTCTTTTGACGGAGCTGCTTACATACTTCCATTCCATCCAACTTCGGTAACATGAGATCTAAAACAATGATATCAGGGTCTTGTGTCTCTGCAAGATGTTTCCCCTCTTCACCATCCATTGCTGTAATCACTTCATACCCGGCCTGCTCCAAATTATATTGAAGCAAAGTAACAATTGACTGTTCATCATCGACAACAAGTATTTTATTTTTCATAATATCCCCCACTAAATAAGTTACCTCCATTATAATAATAAACATTACATATAATCTAGTTTTACAAAACTTTAACATTCAAAAGAGTGTGCACATAGCCATCGTAATGAGTTTGAATTTTTTTTAAATAATTAACAAAATATCCATTTTTGGTGCCAAATTTCGCCATATTTTTTAATAAAATTAACTATGAAAGGGAGTGGAATATGGCGTACAAACCACGTTTTGAAACAGGAGAATTATTAATCCTAAGAATTTTGAATAAACGAATGAATTTAACAACCGAGGAGCAGTTGCATTATAAAAACAAGGAAAAAGGCTTTGAAGGTGAAGTTCAGTTTGATTTATTAACAGAGAAACTTCAATGTGAGTGCTTTATTTTAAACGATCTGCTGCTTGAGGTTAACAATTCTAAATTCCAAATTGATACCACTATTATATTTCAAGAAACGATTTACCCTTTTGAGGTAAAAAATTATGAAAGCGACTTCATTTTCAAACTTGACAGGCTTGAGAGGATTTCCGGTAAAGATTATAAAAATCCACTAGACCAATTGAAACGCACCAAATTCATGCTCCGCCAGTTACTGCAAAATCTAGGATATAATATCCCCATTGAGGGAACCGTTGTGTTTATTAACCCCGAGTTTACATTATATCAAGCACCCCTGAACGAACCCATTGTTTATCATTCACAACTAAATCGATTCATGAAAAAATTAGATATGCAGACCTCCAAACTAACTAGTCGGCATAATAAGCTCGCTGACAAGCTTATTTCCTTACATCAAGTTGAATCACCTTATAGGAGGCTACCACCATATAAGTATGAGCATCTAAGAATGGGGTTTACTTGTGCGAAATGTAATTCATTTTCACTTTTTGTAAATGGAAATCATTTAGCGTGTAACCAATGTGGGCTCCAAGAAGGGATAGAGTCGGCTGTTTTGCGCAGCGTGGAGGAAATTAAACTACTATTTCCGGAAATGAAGATTACCACCAATTGTGTTTATGATTGGTGTGGGGAGGTTGTTTCTAAAAAGAAAATCAATAGAATATTAACAAAATATTATAAAAGAATGGGGCAAGGGAGGTTTTCTTACTATGTAGATAATTGAATGTAAGCGAAAGACCCACTAGTTTTTCTTTAGGGTTATGTTTTTTTAATTAATGACAACTCATGAGGACAACTTTAACTCTTCTCTTACATTTTTTGTCCTCATGAACCCCTCATGAGGACAATTTTAGCTCTTACCAAACATTTTTTGTCCTCATGAACTCCTCATGAGGACAACTTTAGCTCTTTCCAAACATTTTTTGTCCTCATGGACCACTATTGAACACAGATATTACTTAGTGATCCAGTTTTCCAGCATCATTTCAGTAAAAATACTGGAACCTTATCAATTTTATTAAAAATTATCCAACGTCTTCCCATGTATTTCCTCCAAACGATGTGGAGGACAAACTTTAACCCTTCCCAGTATGACAGTTTCATTTTTTTCATTCATTCCAATGACACTGATCACTATGGTATGCTCATCTCTTACAACCTCAATCACTTCAAACAAAAACTCGACGGTTCCATAATGATATACCGGCTTAGGAAACTCAATATCTTGGCTTAAGATATGGCTCCCAGGACCGGGTAAATATTTTGAGATGGCAGAGGTTATCATTCCCGTAAGCATAATACTAGGAACGATTGGTTTATCAAAAGGAGTCTGTGAAGCATAATCATGTTGAATATAGAGAGGGTTAGCATCGTCTGTTAAACCTAAATAAAGGAGGATATCCTTGTCTTCTATCTTTTCAGACATAGACAATTTTTCACCGACAGTAATTTCTTCAATCCTTCTACCTAACTTTCTTTTTTTACCTAAAAGCATATAACTCCACCTCTGTTGTAAGCGATTTCATTTGAATGCAAAGAAATTCGGGGAAACCCTTGCAGCCCCGAATTTCTCTATTATAATTTTTTATGCTAACACTTGCATTACATTGCGAACGGATTCTGCTGATTTATCTAATGCAGCTTTTTCGTCAGCAGTTAACTCAAGCTCAATTACTTTTTCAATACCATTTGCACCAAGGATCGTTGGTACTCCGAGGTAAATGCCATCGTAACCAAATTCCCCTTCAAGATAAGCAATTGAAGGAATCACTCGACGTTGATCTTTAAGGATTGCTTCACACATTTCTACTAAAGAAGCTGCAGGCGCATAATAAGCACTTCCATTACCTAGAAGGTTTACAATTTCACCGCCGCCTTTTCTTGTGCGTTCTACAATTGCTTCTAGGCGGTCTTTAGGAATTAATGTTTCTAATGGAATACCACCAGCATAGGAGTAGCGTACAAGCGGAACCATGTCATCTCCATGTCCACCCAATACAAATCCCGTAATGTCTTTAACAGAAAGATTTAATTCTTGAGCAACAAATGTGCGGAAACGAGCACTATCTAGAACCCCGGATTGACCAATTACACGGTTTTTAGGGAATCCTGATTCTTTAAATACAGTATATGTCATTGCATCTACTGGGTTGGTTAGAACAAGAATCGTACAGTTTGGAGAATACTTTACAATCTCCTGTGTAACACTTCTCATTACCTTTTGGTTTGTCTGGACTAAATCATCGCGGCTCATTCCAGGTTTGCGGGCAATACCAGCAGTGATAACAACAATATCAGAATCACGAGTATCTTCATAATTTGAAGTACCTGTAATATTAGAATCAAAGCCTTGTACTGGACTCGCTTCAAGCATATCTAACGCTTTACCTTTTGTTGGGTTTTCCATTTGTGGGATATCAACTAGAACTACATCGCCAAGTTCCTTTTGTGCCAGTAAAAATGCAGTGGTTGCTCCTGTAAATCCGCCGCCGATAACAGATACCTTTTTACGTTTTAATGACATTTTAATTCTCCCCCTTGAACTTTTTAATGTTGCACTTAAATCTAGAAAAGGCAGAAGGGGCTATTTTTATTAACAGCCCGCATCTGCTCTTCACTTTCCATTCTTATTCCATGTTCTTAATTAGCTCGTCACCGAATTCAGAAGTTTTTACTTCAGTTGCTCCGTCCATTAAACGAGCAAAATCATAAGTTACAACTTTAGAAGCAATTGTTTTTTCAACAGATTTAATAACCATTGTAGCCGCTTCATTCCAGCCTAAGTGCTCAAGTAATAACACACCTGATAAAATGACAGAAGAAGGGTTTACTTTATCAAGTCCCGCATACTTAGGGGCAGTACCATGTGTTGCTTCAAAAATGGCATGTCCTGTTTCATAGTTGATGTTGGCGCCTGGTGCAATACCAATACCGCCTACTTGCGCTGCAAGTGCATCAGAAATGAAATCTCCGTTCAAGTTCATTGTTGCAACCACATCAAACTCACGTGGACGTGTAAGGATTTGCTGTAAGAAGATATCTGCAATAGCATCTTTTACGATGATTTTGCCTGAAGCTTCTGCATCAGCTTGAGCCTTATTAGCAGCTTCAGAACCTTGTTCCGCTTTAATGCGGTCATACTGTATCCATGTAAATACTTTATCGCCGAATTCCTTCTCAGCAAGCTCATAACCCCAGTTTTTAAACGCGCCCTCAGTGAATTTCATGATATTTCCTTTATGCACGAGTGTAACGGATTTACGGCCCTCTTTAATAGCATAATTGATCGCTGCACGTACTAGACGGCTTGTTCCTTCTTCCGAAACTGGTTTAATACCGATCCCTGAAGTTTCAGGGAATCTGATTTTCTTAACACCCATTTCGTTTTGTAGGAAGTCAATAACCTTTTTAACTGCTTCAGTACCTTTTTCATATTCAATACCCGCATAAATATCTTCAGTGTTTTCACGGAAAATAACCATATCCGTATCTTGTGGGCGCTTAACCGGAGAAGGAACACCTTCGAACCATCTAACTGGACGTAAGCAGACAAACAAATCTAATTCTTGTCTAAGAGCCACATTTAATGAACGAATTCCTCCGCCAACAGGAGTGGTTAATGGACCTTTAATGGCAATTAAATACTCTCTGATCACGTCAAGCGTTTCACTTGGAAGCCATTCACCTGTTTGGTTAAATGCCTTTTCTCCTGCTAAAACTTCTTTCCAAATCAATTTACGCTCGCCTTTATAGGCTTTTTCAACTGCTGCATTTAAAACTCGCTCGGAAGCTGCCCAAATATCTGGACCGATACCGTCACCTTCAATAAATGGGATGATTGGATTATTTGGTACATTTAATACTCCGTTTGTAACCGTGATTTTTTCGCCTGACATAGTTGATTCTCCCTCCTATTATGTAAAAGAAAACTAAAAAAAACATACACCCTTTGTCTTATCAAAGGTTAGAGAGGTTAGTCTCTAACCTTTTCATACATAACTATTAGACCAATTATTTTAACAAAAGTAAAATATTAACCTCGTTGCCCGATTGCAACATATTTTTGCTTTCCAGGACCAATATAATCTGCACGCGGTCGGATTAACCGGTTGTTCTCATATTGTTCAAGAATATGTGCAAGCCATCCTGATACCCTGCTGACAGCAAAAATTGGTGTCATTAAATCATGATCAATCCCTAAACTGTGATAAACAGAGGCTGAATAGAAATCCACGTTAGGTGGCAAATTCTTTTCACCTGTGACAATGCTTTCAATTTTTTCAGACATATCATACCATTGTGGTTCGCCCGTTAGTTCAGTTAACTTTTTAGACATTGCTCTTAAGTGCTTGGCACGTGGGTCACCTTGTCGATATACACGGTGGCCAAAGCCCATGATTTTTTCTTTCTTCTCAAGCTTACCACGGACGTATGGCTCTACATTTTCAAGAGTGCCAATTTCTTTTAGCATTTTCATTACCGCTTCATTTGCCCCACCGTGAAGTGGTCCTTTTAGGGCTCCGATTGCTGCAGTTACTCCAGAATAAACATCTGATAACGTAGCTACACAAACACGTGCTGTGAATGTAGATGCATTCAATTCATGATCCGCATGTAATACGAGCGCTTTATTTATTGCTTCTTCAGCAATTGGTTTTGGTTCCTTACCAGTTAACATGTATAAGAAATTTGCTGCAAAGCTTAATTCCTTTTTAGGAGGAATTGGCTCAAGTCCTTTTCTAACACGTGCAAATGTTGCAACAATGGCAGGCATTTTTGCTTGAAGGCGAATTGCTTTTCGGTAGTTTGACTCTGCGTCCATTAAATCAGCTTCTTCGTCATATAAACCTAAAAGGGAAACGGCTGAACGAAGGGCTGCCATTGGGTGGACCTTTTGGATTGGGTACATCTTAAAATGCTCAATTACTTCCTGTGGAAGTGCTGCATTCTCAGAAAGTTCTTTTTTCAATTCTGTTAACTGCTCTGCATTTGGCAGCTTTAAGTGCCATAATAAATAAATTACCTCTTCAAAACTAGCATTCACAGCTAGATCATCAATGTCATAGCCAACATATGTTAGCGTGTCATCAATAATTGAACTGATTGAGGAAGTTGTTGCCACTACCCCTTCTAAACCGCGTGTTACTGTCATAGTATATCTCTCCTTCACATTCTAAATTTCCCCATACCTTTTAAGTAAAAATTTTTTCCCTTTATTTCATCCTTTAAATTGACTGAGCGATTGCTCGGGTAAAAAGCAAATAGTTTAAATGAGATTCCTTTTAGAGGCATAAATTGGTTTACAATCAAGTCAGCATATCTATGTGGTTTATGTAAAAAAAGGATACGCTTACAAGCCTATTATAAACAATTATCAGATTTTTGTGAATGAAAAGGAACCGAAAAATGCAAAAAAATATTATTTTACAAAAAATCTAGGTAAAAAAGCTAAAAATTTTCATTGCTGTATAGGCAATTCCAGCTCCAATTAGAGGGCCAACTGCGACCCCTTTAAATATTGACACAGATAAAATAGTGCCAAGAACTAGTGCTGTTGTAATCTGTGGATCATCTGCTAGTAACTTAACCCCTCCTTTTGCCAGCATAGCGACAATCATGCCCGAGATCAGGGCAATCCAAGCATATGATGATTTAAATGCTCCTGTTAAATCTTTAAAACCAATTTCTCCACTTGCAATCGGGACTAATACCGCAATTGTAATAATTGTGACACCCCAATTAATACCTTTGGACTGAATAAATGAGAATGCCTTTGTATCCAGTCCTACTACCTTTAAGGTAATGAGTACTGCAATGGCAACCAGTAAGGAACTGTTTTTCGCAATAAAACCAATAACAAGCAATAACAGTAAAAATAAAAATGACTCATTTAGCATGTTCTCACCATCCCATATCCAAATTATCGTAACATAATATCAGCATAAGCATGAAATTAATGATTACAATAAGTTTCTGTTCTATCTACTTGCGAATTCTTCAAATAAAATGTTCGTAATATTTTTAATCCTATGATATTTATCTGGAAAAGTTATGCAGTTTATTTCATAAAATGTTAAACTAGAACTACCAAACATACATTTAAAGGAGGTTTGTCTTTGAATCTAAAGTACTTATACCGGACAATACGATTCTTAATTGTAATAGGTGCTATTGTTTTGGCGCTTTACTCTTTTTACTTTCTGTCAAAAGTGACCTATCCATTTTTAATTGGACTAATTATTGCGTTTATGATTAATCCACTTGTAGATATTTTTGAAAAAAAGGCTAGAATGCCTCGTGCATTAGCTGTTTTTATTGCACTTATTATTATTTTTGCCTTATTTGCAGGTTTAATTACACTACTAATAGCCGAGATTGTCTCTGGTGCAAATTACTTGTCTACGGTAGTCCCAGATCATCTAGATACGTTAATTGAATATATAGAGAAATATTTTACTGCTCAAATTCTTCCGATATATGATCAATTAACAAGTGTGTTTAATAAACTTGAATCAGGGCAGCAGGACACGATTATTGGTAATATACAGAATGTTGGGAGGAGAATTGGCTCAACCGTTGGCAATTTTATTCAGAACCTATTTGGTATTATCCCAAATATCATCGCTTGGCTTCCAAATGCTGCTACCGTTTTAATCTTTTCCTTATTGGCTACTTTTTTTATTAGTAAAGATTGGTACCGTTTATCGACATTGGGCGGCAGACTCTTACCTGAGAAAGCAAAAACAAGCAGCCGGTCAGTTTTTGTTGATTTAAAGAAGGCGCTGTTTGGTTTTATAAAAGCCCAATTAACACTAATATCGATTACCACAGTTATTATACTAATCGGCTTACTTATTCTTCGTGTTGATTACGCGATAACTATCGCTTTAGTAACCGGAATAGTGGATGTTATTCCTTACCTGGGTACGGGTGCTGTTTTTGTCCCATGGATTATTTATGTGGCGATTGGAGGCAATACGGGTCTTGCAATTGGCTTAGGGGTACTTTATATTGTTGTCATCGTTCAACGGCAAGTCATGGAGCCCAAAATCCTTTCTTCTAATATTGGACTTGATCCATTAGCCACACTGATTGCGTTATTTGTCGGTTTTAAATTGATTGGTCTTTTAGGATTAATTGTTGGCCCGGTCACCCTTGTCATTATTAGCACCTTGTATCGTGCTAATGTTTTTCATGATTTATGGGTTTTTATTAAAGGAAAAGAGGTTTGAGACTTCTTAATAAGAAAAGTCAGCCCCAATTGGATGCTGACTTTTCTTATTTTATGATTTTAATATTTCCTTTATTAATCCGTCTTCGCCACGCTTTGAGGATTAGAAATTTTATCGGCTTCCTGGTTGGAGGGAAAAGAAATAGGAATCCGGTAACATCAGTGATAAATCCTGGCGTTAATAAAAGTGTTCCGCCAATTAAGATACAAATTCCATCTAAAAGAGCTTCTCCTGGAATCTGACCGTAGCTTAGTTGTTCCTGCACCCTTCTGATTGTCTGGAGTCCCTCTCTTTTAGCTAAATAAGCCCCAATGATTCCTGTTAATAAAATTAGGGCTATGGTTGGCCAAACACCAATAGCTTTACCTGAAAAAAGTAAAACACCAATATCCATAGCAGGAATTACAATGATCAATAAAAATAAATAACGCATAGATTGTCCCCTTTCAAACGGCTTATTCTTATTATATTACCAATGGGGATGATTTTGTGGTTATTAAAAAAAGAAGGGGTCTCCCCTTCTTTTTTTCTTATCTGCTCTTATAAGACACTAGCATGTCCGTTGTAGATAACTCCACTAGTAGCATCTACGGTTATTTCTTGGCCATCTTTAAACAATTCTAAGGCATTATCTACCCCAACAACCACTGGGATGCTAAGGTTTAGTCCAACCACTGCTGCATGGCTCGTTAATCCACCCTCTTGGGTAATAACAGCCGCACATTTTTCAAGTGCTGGCACCATATCACGGTCCGTACCAATTGTCACAAGAATCGAACCTTGCTTTACTTTTTCTAAAGCTTCTTTCGCATCATGGGCAACTACCACTTTCCCAAAGGCTGATCTACGGCCAATTCCTTGCGCTTTTGTAATAATATCGCCGACAACATGGATTTTCATTAGGTTTGTTGTACCGGCTTCACCCACTGGCACACCAGCTGTAATGACAACTAAATCACCACGGTTAACGATACCGCTATTTAAGCTTTCTTCAACAGCAATATCTAACATTTCGTCTATTGTGGTAGCGACTCTCCCAAATTGCGGGTAAACACCCCAAACAAGGGATAAACGGCGGCATACATGTTCAACGGAAGTTACCGCAACGATCGAAGCTTTTGGACGATATTTAGAAATCATTCTAGCAGTATGTCCGCTTTCAGTAGGGGTAATAATTGATTTTACTTCAAGATTTAAAGCAGTATGTGCAACAGATTGTCCAATCGCATCTGTAAGATTATGTTCTGTATCTTTACTGCGGCTTGAGAGTATTTCTTTATGATCTAAAGCTGATTCTGCTCTGGAAGCAATATTGTGCATCGTTTGGACTGCTTCCACAGGATATTGTCCTGCAGCAGTTTCACCAGAAAGCATAATTGCGTCAGTTCCATCAAATATCGCATTCGCTACATCACTAGCTTCTGCACGAGTTGGTCTAGGATTTCTCTGCATGGAATCAAGCATTTGAGTCGCAGTAATAACTGGTTTGCCCTGCGCATTACATTTCTTAATTAACATCTTTTGGACAAGTGGAACCTCTTCAGCAGGGATTTCTACGCCAAGATCTCCACGAGCAACCATTAAGCCATCAGAAATTTCTAAGATTTCGTCAATGTTATCGACGCCTTCCTGGTTTTCAATCTTAGGAATAATGTGGATATGTGTAGCATTATTTTCTTCTAATAACTGACGGATTTCTAAAACATCCTTTGCACGTCGAACGAAGGAGGCAGCAATAAAATCAACACCTTGTTCAATTCCGAAAAGAATATCTTGAGTATCTTTTTCTGTAATTCCAGGAAGGTTTACTGATACACCTGGAACGTTAACACCTTTTTTATTTTTCAATGTACCGCTGTTTAAAATTTTGGTATGGATTTCATTCGCAGATTTATCCACATTTGTTACTTCTAAGCCAATTAAGCCATCATCTAAAAGAATCTTTGAGCCAACATGGACATCTTCAATTAGCCCTGGATATGTAACTGAAAACTTTTGAAGTGTTCCTTCTACTTCGGTCATGGAAACGATAATATTTTCTCCAGCCGTTAGCTCAAGTGCACCGTTTTCCATGTTGTTTGTCCGAATTTCAGGACCTTTTGTATCTAATAGGATGGCAACGATTTTGCCAGTTTGCCTAGATGCTTCGCGAATATTTTGGATTCGTGCACCATGTTCTGCAAAATCTCCATGTGAAAAATTTAATCGAGCTACGTTCATACCCGAATTGATTAATTGTGTTAATTTTTCAACGCTTTCACTAGCTGGACCAATCGTACAAACGATCTTTGTTTTACGTAACATTCTTATTTTTCCTCCCGTATTAGAAAAGCAATTTTGCCATTTCTTAAATTCATAAATCCTTAAATCGATAATTCCATAGAAAGTTTGTATAGATCATGATCTAAAGTATGCTGTCTGCCAAGCGCTTCAATGATGTCATAATCTACAAGCTGATTCTTTTCAATCCCTACTGCTCGGCCGCCTTTCCCTTCAATAAGAAGCTCAACTGCTCTTGCTCCTAATCTACTTGCAAGAACTCTGTCAGCTGCAGTTGGTGAGCCGCCGCGTTGAATATGACCTAAGACAGAAACTCTCGTATCAAAGTTTGTTGCCTCCTGAACTTGCTTCCCAAGCTCAACACCACTGCACACACCTTCAGCAACAACAATAATACTATGCTTTTTACCGCGTTCCTGCCCTTTTCGAAGTTTTTCAACGATATCATTCATGTCATAGCCTTCTTCAGGTATTAATATCGTTTCTGCGCCGCCAGCAAGTCCTGCCCAAAGAGCAATGTCCCCAGCGTTTCGCCCCATTACTTCAATAATAAAAGTTCTTTCATGAGAAGTCGCAGTGTCACGAATTTTATCTAATGAATCGATAACTGTATTTAAAGCTGTGTCAAACCCAATCGTAAGTTCTGTCCCAGGAATATCATTATCAATCGTACCCGGAACCCCAACGCACGGATAGCCATGCTCTGTTAACGCTTTTGCCCCACGGTAAGAACCATCTCCACCGATAACCACTAGGCCTTCAATTCCATGTGCTTTTAGCTGCTCGATTCCCTTTTGCTGTCCTTCTTTTGTTTTAAATTCTGGGCAGCGTGCCGATTGGAGCATTGTCCCGCCGCGCTGAATAATATCTCCAACAGAACCAAGTTCTAGCTTTTTAATATTTCCAGAAATTAATCCCGTATAACCACCATAAATACCATAAACCTCAAGATTGTGATAAATTGCTTTCCGAACCACAGCACGAATGGCTGGATTCATCCCTGGGGAATCTCCACCACTTGTAAGTACTCCTATTTTTTTCATGGTTACCACCTCTATTTTTAATTTAAAAAAATATGTATATCCTCATTTGAAAAAAGAAAATAAAGTTACGATCTTATTAAAAATTACTTCTTTTATTATTTACTTAAAACCCTCGAATATTTATAAAATAACATGAAGAAATAACTATAACAACCTTATGGTATTAGTAATTATAATAGGCAGAATAGTCTATTAACTGGAAACGCTTTATTCACTCTTGTAAGCGTCATCAACAAACTTTTTATGGATTTATGATGAACATTTTGTGAATTAAACAAAAAAAGTGCCCATCGTTATGAGCACGTTAAATTAATTAACCCCGATGTATTCATTGACAATTGCAAATTCACCAATAGTCCTGAAACGTTTGTAACGATCAGCAATTAATTCATCTTCTGAAAGCTTAAGCAGCTGCTGCAACGCTGTCTTAAGTACATTATCAATTTCTTCTGCTTGCTTGATTGCGTCTCTTTGGGCACCGCCCTTAATTTCGGGAATGATCCCATCAATGACACCTAGTTCTTTTAAATCCGGTGCGGTTATTTTCATTGTTTCAGCTGCATCTTTAGCCAAAGCTGCATCTTTCCATAATATTGCCGCAGCACCCTCCGGTGAAATAACCGAGTAGGTTGAATTTTCCAGCATATAGATACGATTACCAACTCCAAGTGCAAGAGCGCCGCCACTCCCGCCTTCACCAATCACTATACAAACCACTGGAACCCTAAGACCAGCCATTTCAAACAAATTACGAGCAATTGCTTCACTTTGCCCGCGTTCTTCTGCTGCCTTTCCAGGATAGGCACCCTTTGTATCAATGAAACAGATAATCGGTCGATTAAATTTATCTGCTTGTTTCATTAATCGAAGTGCTTTTCTGTAGCCTTCTGGATGTGGCATTCCAAAGTTTCTGCGAATATTCTCTTTCGTGTCTCTTCCGCGCTGATGGCCAATCACTGTTACAGGTAATCCTTTATATTTAGCAATTCCGCCCACTATTGCCTCATCATCAGCAAAGGTTCGGTCGCCATGACATTCAAAGAAATTCTCAAACAGATAAGGAATATAATCTAGCGTTGTCGGCCTGTTTGGAAGACGAGCAATTTGTACCCGATCCCAAGGCTTAATGTTTTCATAAATACTCTGCTCAAGCTTTTCAAGCCTAGTCTCTAATTTGCTAATTTCTGAACTTAAGTCAACATCAGCGGTTTTGGTGAACTCTTTTAAATCAGTGATTTTCTTTCTCAGCTCGATGACCGGGCGTTCAAATTCTAATTCTCCTACCATCTGAGCACACCTCCAGGTTGATGGATTTCTAGAATGTTTGTGACTTTCTCAACTAAGTCATTTCGAACGATAATTGCATCCAACTGACCGTGTTTTAACAGAAACTCTGACGTTTGAAAATCCTCAGGCAATTCTTCGCGGATGGATTGTTCAATAACTCTCCGCCCGGCAAATGCAATGAGCGCACCTGGTTCAGCTAGGTTGAAATCTCCCAATGATGCGAAGCTCGCAGATACACCACCAGTTGTCGGATGCGTCATAATCGAAATGATTAATCCACCATTATTACTAAACCTTTTTAAGGCAACACTTGTTTTTGCCATTTGCATTAAACTTAAGGCACCCTCTTGCATTCTCGCTCCACCTGATGCGGTAAAAATAATAAACGGAACATTTAACTCATCCGCTTTTTCAATAGCTAGCGTAATTTTTTCGCCAACAACTGAGCCCATGCTTCCCATTCGGAACGATGCATCCATAATGGCGAGAACAATTTTATGACCGTTAACTGTTCCAATTCCAGTGACAACAGCCTCGTTCAATTTACTCTTTTGTCGGTCTTTTTCAAGCTTTTCAAGGTAGTCAGGAAAGTTTAATGGATTTTTTGAAATCATATTATCATTCATTTCCATGAAACTTCCTTTATCTATGAAAGTGTCAATCCGTTCTTTTGAGTTCATTGGAAAATGATGACCGCAATGCAAACATATTTTTAAATTTTTCATTAATTCTTTTGTATACATAATCTTCTTACATGAAGGGCACTTTGACATAATTCCTTCAGGAACATCATTTTTTGCAGTTTCCGTCGGTATTTGAGCATATTTCTTCTTTTTTGTAGGATTTTTTGAAAAAAGATCTTTTAGCGCCAAAAATTAAACCTCCCTTGTGTTACGATAACTCTGGCAAGTTTCTCCAATTAATACTATTTAGAAGTTTTTCTATTCATACTAAACTTCATACATCCATTGTGGTCAGACCACCATTGAAACAAAAATACCCTATCTTAGGGCTTGGTTAACCTACACTATAAATTAAAATGGGTTCAAAATCTGTTAGTATTTGTCGTTAAAAACAGACAAATTCCGTAGATTGTAATATGCAGATAGTGTTTTGACTTCATTCTTTTCAGACAGGGCCTCAATTAGTAATAGATAGTCTTGACGAGGATTGACGATTTTTTTTGATTCAAGCGAATGGTAATACTCTTTTAAAATAGACCAAATTCTAGAGAAAAGATGGTTATCAGCGATCTCAATAATTTGATAAAAAAACTCATCATCAATTACGCTGTTATCTTGATTTGCCCATTCTTTCAAATTCACTATATTTTTGTTATCTATTTTTTGCAAGGCTAATCTTAGGCAGTCCATCTCAATATAACACTTTGTCTCAAATACATCACGTTTCGCTTTTTCATCCTGTAAAATAAATGTACTAAGAAGCTGGACGAGATGATTGCCCCGAAAGTCGCGAATAAACGTCCCTTCGCCCCTCCGTGTTTCAATTAACCCAAGCAATTCTAATGCCCTAAGTGCCTCTCTAACGGAAGAGCGCCCGAAATTCAGGCGCTCCGACAACTCTCGTTCAGATGGGATCTTATCTCCGGATTGTAATCCATCGATTTTAATCATTTCTCGTAACTGCTTAACAATCTCTAAATATACCTTAGTATTGTTTCCCACTAACGTATCACTCACTTTTGCCAATAATAGCGAGCCTCTTTGTTTTTTCCTTTATTTCTTCAGGATCAACCTTAATGCGGGCAACCCCGGTTTCCATTGCTGCTTTTGCGACTGCTGCTGCAACATCTGGAGCAACTCTCGGATCAAAAGGTCCGGGAATGACATAGTCGGCATTCAGCTCATCTGGACTGATTAAGTTGGCAATAGCTTCTACAGCCGCGACTTTCATTTTTTCATTTATATGGGTGGCACGAACATCGAGTGCCCCACGAAAAATTCCTGGGAATGCGAGAACATTGTTAACTTGGTTTGGAAAATCTGAACGGCCTGTTCCGACCACTTTTGCTCCTGCTGCTTTTGCCTCATCAGGCATAATTTCAGGGTCCGGATTGGCCATAGCAAAAATAATAGAATCTGGATGCATTGATGCTACCATTTCTTTTGTAAGTGCACCTGCAACTGAAACTCCGATAAAAACATCCGCACCTTTAATTACATCAGCAAGGCTGCCTGTTAGGTTATCTCGGTTTGTATATTTCGCTACTTCAGCTTTAACTGCATTCATACCCTGTGGACGCCCCTCGTAGATGGCGCCTTTTGTATCACACATAATTATGTCCCTAACACCGTAACTATATAACAATTTAATAATGGCAATTCCCGCTGCACCAGCACCGTTTGCGACCACTTTAATTTCTGTCATTTTTTTGCCGATAAGCTTAAGTGCGTTGACAAGACCTGCAACCGTAACAATTGCTGTGCCATGCTGATCATCATGAAAGATTGGAATATTTGCTTCCTTTTTTAATCTTTCTTCAATTACGAAACAATTTGGAGCAGCAATATCTTCAAGATTGACGCCTCCAAAAGTAGGTTCAAGTAATTTTACAGTTTCAACAATTTTGTCAACATCAGTTGTGTTCAAACAGATGGGAAAAGCATCAACACCAGCAAAGCTTTTAAATAATACTGCTTTACCTTCCATAACAGGGAGAGCTGCCTCAGGTCCAATATTACCAAGTCCAAGAACAGCGGTGCCATCAGATACAACCGCAACCATGTTCCCTTTCATGGTATATTCGTAAACCAATTCTGGTTTCTCATAAATATCTTTGCATGGCTCTGCAACACCTGGTGAATAAGCTAAACTTAAATCATGTGCATTTCGGACTAAAACTTTTGATTTCGACTCTAACTTTCCCTTATTAATTCGATGCATATGTAATGCTTCTTCCCGTAAAGTCAAGATAGTTCACCCCTCAAATTTTTACAAAAGATTATTTAACATCCCGCTATATGTAGTTCGATTTTTTGGTGGTCAGACCACACTTGTCTCATTATCACTATAACATATCTTCGAAAGTTGTAAAGAATTATTCCCTCAGGACAACATTTTTTGGACCTAGCAGATTTCTTAATAATTGCAGTAATTTGGGGGTAGGATTGATATTATTTTCTGACCCCAGTCTAATTGTTTTCCGTTTTTTTTCATAGTGTAAGATCACTGCTGCTGTTCCTTGATGTTCTTTTAGCAGCTGATTTAGTTGCTGAAGGGAAGATTCATCCTGTTTATCCTCAACTATTTTCAAATATAAGACTGGCTGTTTTACAGTTTTAGTTTGTAACCACTCTTCTAAGTTTGAAACTTGTTGAATGATAAATTGCTGCTTCTCTTCACGTTCTTCAATTTTCCCTTCAATCAATAAAAATTTCCCGTGCCCTAATAGATGCGAATATTTTTTGTAAACATTCGGGAATGCCACTGCTTCCATTTCGCCGCTTGCATCACTTACCGTTAAAAAGGCCATTGAATCTCCTTTCCTGGTACGAATGGATTTCATCGAGGTGACATAAACGCCTGATGAGATCCTTTGGGCTTGATTTTTGATCCCAAATAGGGCGTGTGCCCCTGCATGTTTGAGTTGCTCTTCAAAAATAGAGACCGGATGGTCCGATAAATAAAAGCCAAGTGCTTCCTTTTCAAATGTCAGCTTATTCTCCAGACTAATGGGATCGACTTGCATATAGTTAGGCCTTGGCATGAATTCTTCTTCAAATAAATCAAATTGGTTATTTTCAGATGGTTTAAATATTTGTGCATGCTCCATCGCTACATCTAAACTAGCGAGCAAAACGGCACGATCCTCACCAAATTCATCAAAGCAGCCAGAATGGACTAGGAACTCAAGCGTTTTTCGATTGATGGCTTTTGAGGAAACCCGAATGCAAAAATCAAATAAGTCTACAAATCTTTTCTTTTTCCTTGCCTGAAAGATCTCTTTTAAGGCGGCAGCCCCTACGCTTTTAATGGCTGCTAAGCTGTAACGTATTCCTTCCTGTTCAACTTGAAAGGAGTAACCACTATTATTGATGGATGGAGGCAGGACCTTGATATCTTTTTGTTTTGTTTCCATGATGTATTGAGCTATTTTCGTATCATTTCCGATTGCCGATGTAAGCAGGCCGGCCATAAAATAAACCGGATAATTTGCTTTTAAAAAAGCTAACTGGTAAGCAATCATACTATAGGCAACAGCGTGGCTTCGGTTAAAGCCATAATTAGCAAAACGGACTATTAAATCGTAGATGTCATTTGCTAGTGTTTGTTCATACCCTTTTCTAAGAGCTCCCTGGACAAAATGACTCCGCTCTTTATCAAGAATCTCCTTTTTCTTTTTCCCGACCGCTCTTCTTAAAAGATCGGCTTCACCAAGTGAAAAACCAGCCATTTTCGAAGCAATTTGCATAATTTGCTCTTGGTAAACAATGACGCCATATGTATTCTCAAGAATAGGATGCAAATCAGGGTGTGGATATTCTACTTTCTTTACGCCGTGTTTTCGATCAATAAAGAGTGGGATATTTTCCATTGGTCCTGGACGGTACAAGGCATTGACTGCCACAATATCTTCAAATCGGGAAGGTTTTAAGCGAGTTAGAACTTTGCGCATCCCTTCAGATTCCAGCTGAAATATACCTGTCGTTTCTCCGCACGCTAACAGGTCGAAGGTCACAGTGTCCTCTAATGGAATCGAGTTGATGTTTACTTTCTTACCAGTTTTCCGATAAATAGAAGATAAAATTGAATCGATTAATGTAAGGTTCCGTAAGCCTAGAAAGTCCATTTTCAAGAGGCCGATTTCTTCGAGATGTTCCATTGAAAATTGCGTTAAATATACATGGTTAGACCCGCGTTGAATGGGGATTAAATCAATTAGCTGCTTCTCACTTATGACCACACCGGCTGCATGAGTGGAAGTGTGGCGCGGTAGACCTTCTAGTTTTAAAGCCGTTTCAAAAAGCCGTTGATTCATCGGGCTTTCCTTAATAAATCTTCTAAGTGGTTCCGATTCTTTATAGGCTCCTTGCAGGTTTATTCCTAATCGCGACGGAATCGTCCTTGATAAATGTTCTAGTTCCTTTGAATTTAACCCGAATACCTTACCGACATCCCTTAATGCAGCTTTTGCTGCGAGGGTTCCAAATGTTACGATTTGCGCGACATGTAGTTCACCGTATTTCGCCGCAACGTAATTAATCACCTCATCGCGCCGATGATCTGGAAAATCAATATCAATATCAGGCATCGAAATCCGCTCAGGATTTAGAAATCGTTCAAATAATAGATTATGCTTTAATGGGTCCACATCCGTTATGTATAAAACATAAGCAACAAGCGATCCTGCTGCTGAACCCCTTCCTGGACCTGTTAAAATTCCCTGCGTGCGGGCATATCTCATAAAATCCCAAACAATTAAAAAATAATTGCTAAACTCCATTCGCTTAATAACCGATAGTTCATAGGACAAACGATCATAATATTCCTGAGATGGGGCAGGAAAACGTTCACTTAATCCCTGTTTGCATAACAATTCCAAATACTCCGGAGCTTGCATTCCATTCTCCGTTGGGAATGCTGGCAGATAGGTCTTATTCAGTTCAATGTTAAAGTCGCATCTGTTTGCAATCCTGAGTGTATTTTCTAATGCATCTGGGACATCAGAAAAACGATCCACCATTTCACCTGCAGTTTTTAAATAGAACTGATCGTTTTCCAACTTTTCTCTGTGATCGTCCTGCAATTTATCACCATTTTTTATGGCTAACAAACACTCTTGGGCAAACATATCTTCTTTTTCTAAATAATAGACCTGATTTGTCGCTACAAGCGGAACATTCATTTCTTTTGAAATCAAGTTAAACTGATTTCTAATTGTTGTTTCTTGTTCAAGTTGATGATTTTGAATCGCTAGAAAAAAGCAGTCTCTACCGAAGATGGTATCTAGTTTTCTTATTATATTTCTGGCAATTTCTTCTTCACCATTTAAGATGGACTGCTCAATTTCACCTTCTAGTCCAGGTGTAATTGCTATAAGCCCTTCCGAATAATGTTTCAACCATCTGAGCGGAATCCCATGATCCGTTTTTGTTTGAACTGTACTAGATATCTTTAATAGATTTTTATAGCCATGATCATTTTCTGCGAGTAAGACCAATGGATAGGACTCGTTATTGTTGTTTTCACTTTCTACATCCACAGTTAACCCGATGATGGGTTTAAGATTATTTTTCTTACACAACTTATAAAATTCAATCGTTCCGTACATGACGTTTCTGTCGGTTAAGGCGATCGCAGAAAAGCCTTTTTTTTGTGCATTTTCAATTAAATCCGGGACAGATGCCGTACTTGTTAATAAACTATATGCACTATATACATGTAGGTGAATAAAAGACATATTGTCACACCCTTAATTCCATAATCTCTCCCTTTATTATAGAACGTTATTGATAAAAAAGAAAATATGTTCTCATTTTAAAAAACATATTTGCAATTGTTTGTCCATATAAATGAGTATTGGGATTGATTATGGGTAAGGGCGGTTGACGAGATGAAAGAAATTGGTTTTTTTCCTGCTTTTATAGAAAGCTACTTTATTGCCTTAGGTGTGGTGCTTGGTGGTTCGCTTATTGGTGGGATAGCCTCATTTCTAACCGGACAGCCACCACTTACGACCGTATACCGCTTATCATCAGCGCTTAGAATTTGGGCGATTGTTTCGGCGATTGGCGGGACATTTGATGCGGTTTATACGTTTGAAAGAGGTTTATTTGATGCGAATACAAAGGATCTTTTTAAACAATTTTTATTAATACTCTCTGCCTTAGGCGGGGCCCAGACTGGTGCCCTCCTGATTAATTGGTTAACCCAGGAGCATATCTCATCATGAGAATCCCGCCATTATATCGAAGACCTTCCTGGCAGCGTTTTTTTGGAGGAATGGCCGTAGGTGGTGTGATTAGCTGGTGTATTTTTTTATATATTTATGGCGTTTGGCAGGAAAAGAACACCGAATTAATTCGGAAACAAGCGCAGACAATTGTTGACTTAAACGAAGAGAAAAAAATTTGGCAGGAAGAATATAAAGAAATTAATAAGCGAAATATTGAACAGCTTACAGTCCAGAAAATCAACATTAGAATTGCGAACTGGGAAAAATATAAACTTGATTCGTTAAGTGTATTAGAGACAGAAGACTCGGTTAGAGATGATATTAGCATGATGATTGCAAAAGATATCGAAACCGTCTACAAAAGTAAGGACCTTTTGAAAAAAATTATTGAAAATAAACCAATTAAAATAAATGATAAAAGGTATAAACTAAAGGTTAAAGAAATGGTTTTTTATACAAACCTTTCGATCCAATTAGAGATTCAGTTTGAATAATAAAAAATCGACCCTCACTCTCACGAGGGCCGATTTTTCTATTTATTAAAAGAATAATTTTCACATACTTCGTCAAGTGCTTTCAATACATCGTCCACTTCGTTCCAAGAATAGATGGATGCTCCTGATGCTAGTGGATGTCCCCCACCTTTAAACTGCCTTGCAACTCCATTGATGACAGGACCCTTTGAACGCAGACGTACCCTTATCTGTTCGGCTTCCTCGATGAAGAATACCCATGCCTTTATTCCTTTTACATTTCCTAATGTTCCAACTAAGAGGGATGCCTCTGCGGGTTTTGCATTGTATTCTTGTAATAGTTCTTTTGTTAGCTTAACGGAGGCAACACCGTTATTCTGTAACTCAAAATTTTGCAGTATAAAACCGTTTAACTTAATGATATTGGTATCCAATTCATACATCTTGTCAAATAGCTCAGTCCGTGAAAAATTGTAATGAATTAATTCCCCAGCATACCCCAGTGTTTTTTCCGTCGTACTCGGAAAAAGAAATCTTCCAGTATCACCGACAATGCCAGCGTATAACAATCTCGCTGCTGCATCGTTCATTTTTAGCCCTTTGTCTTTTCCGTTTAAATAAAATTCATAAATCATTTCGCTGCACGAGCTAGCGCTTGTATCCACCCATAATAAATCACCATACGGGTCCTCATTTGGATGATGATCAATTTTTATTAACTTTTCACCCAGAGAATAACGCTTGTCACAAATCCTTTCAGCATTTGCGGTATCACAAACGATCACTAATGCACCCTTATATACTTCATCTTCAATCACATCAAGCCTGCGCATGTAATGAAGGGTGGGTTCCTCTAGACCAACCGCATAAATCTTTTTATTCGGGTAGGATTCTTGAAGAATCGCTGCCAATCCACCTTGTGAACCGTAGGCATCAGGATCTGGACGTACGTGACGATGAATAATGATGGTTTCAAATTGTTCAATCTCTGCTAAAATCTGCTCAATCATGTGCAATGCTCCTTTACCAACTAATAAACCAAATGTGGTATTTTTTTGTTTTTACAGTTACAATAATAGAAGATTTTCTATGCTTGGAGGAAATAATATGTTTGTACTTGTTGTATTAATTGCTATACTTTTTGCTTTCTATCTATTTTATAAAACAAAATACATCAGAAGCAACCGTTTAGTAGAAAAGAAATGGCTTGCTGCTAAATCAAATATTGCCCTAGGGCTTTTTGTCTTTTTATTTGGAGTTAATCACATGCTATTTATTTCCGAAACAACGGTTATGTATATAGTTGCTGCAGTATTTATTGTTTATGGAGCATTATTCAGCTGGATCGGTTTCAAAAAATATAAACATTACCTTCCATTCGCAATCGAGGAAGCTAAAAATTTTGAAATGCAAAAATAAATATAGAAGCCGCTTCTCCATTAGTGAAGCGGCTTTTTTTATTAGTATAAATTTGATAGCTGTCTAATTTCTATCAAGCAACTGACACATCATCATTGCTTTTCCAACTAATATTCCTTCATTGAAAACTTCTACATCCACTTTTCCAAATTTACGTCCGACTTCAAGTACTTTCGGATAAATTTCTAATATACTCTCCATTTGAACAGGTTTAATAAAGTAAATAGTCATATTTTCAACGACAAGATCGCCTTTTTTATAGCTCCTTAATACACGGTTTGCCGCATCAGAGACAATCGTTGTAAACACACCATAAGAGATTGTTCCAAGTTGGTTGGTCATTTGCGGGGTTACTTCGCAAGAGTATACCTCTTCTCCTTTTGCTTTTCCCTGCATTAATACCATTTGATTTGTAACGATATCGTCGAGAGTTTCCCCAACCTGTGGCTGCCGCTGGTTCATTTGTAATGCTTTTAAAACATCCTGCCTGCTAATAATACCTTCCAGACGGTTTGAGTCATTTGTAACAGGAAGTACTTCAATTCCTTCCCAGACCATGGTATGTGCAGTTGAAGCCACACTTGTCTTCCCATTAACGGACATGGGATGCTTGGTCATAATCTTATCGATGGATGTTTCTAAATCCTGACCTAAAATGTCCTTACTTGTCACCATCCCTTGAATCTTCATGTTTTGGTCAACAACTGGGTAGCGGCTGTGTGCAGTTTGTTGATTAAATTCATGCCATTTTGACACCCTATCCGTCGTTTTTAAATAAAAAGTATCAGCAAGAGGGGTTAAAATATCTTCGACTAAAATAATTTCTTTTTTGATTAATTGGTCATAAATCGCCCGGTTAATCATGGTTGCGACCGTAAACGTATCATAGCTCGTTGAGATGATCGGTATTTCTAGTTTATCTGCTAGCTTTTTGATATGATCGTCCGCATCAAATCCACCGGTTATGAGCACAGCGGCTCCAGCTTTTAAAGCAAGTTCATGCGCCTGAGTCCGGTTCCCAACTATTAATAGGTTACCAGCCTCAGTGTAGCGCATCATGGCTTCTAATTTCATGGCACCAATAACAAATTTATTTAGGGTTTTATGCAAGCCCGTTCTTCCGCCCAATACCTGACCATCAACAATATTTACTACCTCAGCAAAAGTGAGTTTTTCAATATTCTCTTTCTTTTTCCGTTCTATTCTAATCGTTCCAACCCGTTCGATGGTACTTACATATCCTTTATTTTCCGCTTCTTTAATCGCACGGTAGGCTGTACCTTCACTAACAGACATCGCCTTGGCAATTTGTCTGACAGATATCTTTTCCCCAATAGGGAGACCATCAATATATTGTAAAATTTGTTCATGCTTAGTGGCCAAGACCTTCACCCTTTATAGTCAAATTCCAATTATTCTATTTAGAATAACCCGGATTACATATAATTTTTATTATAGAGTGTTGAAAGCCTTGATTCAATGCGGATTCTCACATTAGTCTTAATTCTCAATGATAGAACCTAGATTTCTTCCTAGATCGTCGCTCCGATTGAAGTTTTTGTCCTTGCTTTTTTGGGCTATAAAGAAGCCCAGTAAGATTTCCAGCGATAACGAATAAGGCAAATGAGAGCCAGGCTAATGAAAATATCCCTTGAGCCCCTTCAGCATAAATAGATAATCTTGGTGCTCCATAATAAAGCAAGATGCCACAGAGTAACAGGCAAAGTAAATATCTGTTCTTTTTCAATTTTATTTCCTCCCCTAAAAGACTGCTTGTTCCATATTTATGCATTGTGGAGGGAAAAAAGTATGTAAATCACCTAAGAACAATTAAATTTCGATGGCTTCGCCTGGTTGGAGTACTTTACCGTTTTTATCTTCCAGCATCTCAATAAACGTAAACGGGTCTTGTTTGATTGGCGGGAAGGTATTGTAGTGGATCGGCACAACTGTTTTAGCTTTTAACAGCTTGGCTGCGTATGCTGCATCTTCAGGCCCCATTGTAAAATTATCACCTATGGGCAGGAAGGCTAATTCAATCGGATGGCGCTCACCAATCAACTTCATATCTGAAAATAACCCCGTATCACCAGCATGATAAATCGTCTTTCCTTCATTCATAAATAAGATTCCAGCAGGCATGCCGCAATAGATGAGTTCATTATTTTCTGTTGTAAAGCTTGATCCATGAAAGGCTTGAGTTAGTTTAACTTTGCCAAACTCAAATTGATGGGCTCCACCGATGTGCATCCCATGGGTATGAACTCCCTGCCAGCTTAAGTAAGTAGAAATTTCGTGGTTAGCAACGACAAGGGAGTTATTTTTCTTTGCCAGCTCAACCGTATCCCCGACATGGTCATTGTGACCATGCGATAAAATAATGACATCTGGTCTTAGTTCCTCCACTTTCAAGTCCGTCAATTGATTACCATTTATGAATGGGTCAATTAAGATGGTTTTCCCATTTGTTTGAATTTGTACAACAGAATGTCCATGATACGAAATTTTCATTAGACTTGCTCCTCTCGGTTTTCATATAGTATATACTTCCATACAATAACTGGAATTCCTTCCATATCTCTAGTTTAATCCTAATATATTGATTTTAAGCAAGGAGAAGTACAAGGTGGTCAGTTAGTTTACATTTCAAGTTTTAATTGATAATCTCATCATAGTACATGAATTACATAGGGGGAGTAAAAATGAATCAGAGATTAACTAAGCTTCAAACATGGATGAGAGAAAACGATATTGAAGTTAGCTTTCTAACCTCATCAGAGAATGTATTTTATTTAAGCGGATATTACACCAATCCACATGAACGCTTGCTCGCACTAGCAGTCTTTCAAACAGACGAGCCCTTCCTTGTTTGCCCAGGGATGGAAGTCCATGATGCCAAACGTTCTGGCTGGGACTATGAAATTCTCGGCTATAGCGACATTGACAATCCGTGGGAAATGATTCTAAATTCCATTAATAAAAGAATAAACAATGTGTCAAAAGCAGCGATTGAAAAAGAGCATATGAATGTGGAACGTTATGAACAACTCTCAAAGTTATTCCCGCAGGCATTATTTGTTTCTGCTGAAGAAAAATTACGAATGCTTCGAATGATTAAGGATGCCAAGGAGTTAAAAACTATTGAAGAGGCCTGTGCTCTAGCCGATTACGCAGTTGAATTCGGTGCTAGTGAAATCAAGGAAGGCAAAACGGAATTGGAAATACTTAATGCCTTAGAATACGCCCTAAAACAAAAGGGTGTGACCGAAATGTCGTTTTCGACAATGGTGCTTACCGGAGCAAATGCAGCTTCTCCCCATGGAAACCCTGGAGAAACAAAAATTCAAAAAGGCGATCTTGTTTTATTTGATTTGGGAGTGGTCGTTGACAGGTATTGTTCTGATATCACTAGAACGGTTGCTTATGGGGACATTAATGACAAGCAAAAGGAAATCTATGACACCGTATTAAAAGCGCAGCTTGCTGCCATTGAAGCAAGCAAACCAGGGGTTCGTGCAGCCGAAGTGGACTTAACTGCCCGTCGAATCATTGCTGAAGCCGGATTCGGAGAGTATTTTCCACACCGCCTTGGGCATGGCCTCGGGATAAGCGTGCATGAATACCCATCTCTAACCGAGACAAATGACCTTATTATTGAAGAAGGTATGGTATACACGATTGAACCAGGTATTTATGTACCAAATGTGGCTGGTGTTCGCATTGAAGACGATGTGTTTATTACCGCAGACGGGGCAAAGGTCCTAACAAAATTCCCAAAAGAGTTACAGATCATTAAATAATTTTTTTTGGACTTTTTTTACATTGAAATCTGTGAAGAGTTGATATATTATATAAATACAAGCTGCGTTGTTCGTAGTCATAATAAAGTTTTAACCTTTAAGCTGTAAAAGGGAGTTTAACCATTGGAGCTCGAATGACAAGCCTCTGTCTATAAGACCTGGAGGACATGCAGAAAAGTTTCTGAGAACACCCACTTTGAGGAGTGGTGGTTTAAAACTTTCTTATATTAATACGGCAAATGCGGCTACATATTTAGTTTTATTAAACCAGTTCCTTTTTAGGAGCTGGTTTTATTTTTATTAAATGCTTTGTTAATAATTTTAGACTTTATACGCCAAATGTGCCAAAGTTCCTGGCTCTTTTCGGTCACGTAGAATCACCCTTTATAAAAAGGAGGAGGGACATATCCGTGCCTCCTCCTTCCTAGTTAATCATTATTTTTCCAACAATGTTTTGGTATCTAAAAATTCAAGTCCATGTGCGTCTGCGACTGCTTCGTAAGTTACATACCCGCCTAGTGTATTGATACCCTTCAATAATGCTTCATTGCTAAGACATGCTTGTTTGTATCCTTTATTGGCAATTTGAACCGCATACGGTACGGTTACGTTTGTTAACGCAATGGTTGATGTTCTTGGTACAGCACCAGGCATATTGGCAACAGCATAATGGACAACATCATGCTTCACATAGGTTGGATTATCATGAGTAGTAATCCGATCAGTCGTTTCAAAAATACCTCCTTGGTCGATTGCAATATCGACAACGACACTGCCAGGTTTCATGGATTGAATCATCGCTTCCGTTACAAGTTTCGGTGCTTTGGCCCCTGGAATAAGAACAGCGCCTATGACCAAATCCGACTCCTTTACTGCTTCGGCAATATTATAAGGATTGGACATTAAGGTTGTCACATCGGATCCAAAAATATCATCTAATTGACGAAGTCGATCTGGATTTAAATCAATAATGGTCACTTTTGCGCCTAAACCAATCGCCATTTTAGCCGCATTCGTTCCAGCCACACCTCCGCCAATAATAGTTACCGTTCCTCTTTGGACTCCTGGGACACCGGATAGAAGAATACCCATCCCTCCATGAACCTTCTCAAGGAATTGAGCACCAATTTGAGCAGCCATTCTTCCAGCGACCTCACTCATCGGTGTTAATAATGGTAAACTTCTATTAGGTAACTGCACCGTTTCATAGGCTATACCCACTACTTTTTTATCAATCAATGCTTTGGTTAATTCTGGTTCAGGTGCAAGATGTAAGTATGTAAATAATATTAAGCCTTCTCGGAAGTATTTATATTCGCTAGGAAGCGGCTCTTTAACCTTCATTACCATTTCCATGGACCATGCTTCTTCTGCTGTATCTACTAATTTCGCACCAGCAGTTTCATAATCCTCATTTAAAAAACCTGAGCCTAGCCCTGCTCCTTTTTCAATAAAAACCTCATGACCAAATTTCACTAGGTTGACCACTCCAGCAGGTGTCATTGCTACACGGTTTTCATTATTTTTGATTTCCGTAGGTACTCCGATCCGCATGTGTTTTCCTCCAAGTATTATTATTCATAGAAAAATAGACCAAGCCAATTTTATTATAACCTTTTTCATAAGTTAGATGTATTCTCGTTGATGATAACAAATACACATTTTAATTCCACAAAAAAATATAGCAAAAGCTTTGCCGATTATGGCAAAGCCTATGTTTTAATGATTCATTAATACCAAGGATAATAAGGGTATGGGTATGGGTATGGGTATGGTGGATAGTACGGATATCCGTAACCATATCCGTAGCCTGGAGATAATAAGGCACCTGCTGCTAACCCAGTTAAGAATGGGAACCCAAATCCAAATCCAAATGGTCTTCCGAAGCCAAATCCAAATGGTCTTCCGAAGCCACCAAAACCAAATCCTGGACGGCCGAAGCCACCAAATCCAAATCCTGGACGGCCAAATCCACCAAAGTGTCCGAATCCTCCGTGGCCGAATCCACCAAAGTGTCCGAATCCTCCGTGGCCGAATCCCCCATGAATTCTTTCATCTGCTGGGTTCATCATATCATATTGCACATCAATGTTATTAGGCATTCCATACATTTCTGTACTCATAATTCTCCTCCTCATTTTAATTTAATGACACACTAAAGAATATGCATTTGCAAAAGTAGATTCTTGGGTATTTGCCTGTATTTACAAAAATTCCAAGGCATTTGTCCATAAACAAGAGGCGCAAGCGCCTTCTAATACAAAAAAAAACTGCCCCTTATTTAGGACAGTCCCACATTACCACACCATTTAACTCTCAGTACCAGAAAAATCTTCACTATCAGCAATCGCTGCTCCTTCGCCAATAAAACCACTATTATACGAATTCATAATTTGTTGTCTTACTTCAATTGTACCCTGTTCATCAAACTCAAACAAAAACTTTTTATTCTGGTCATGTTTTACCATCCGACAATCTCCTTTCCTTTGTAAATTACCTCTTTATTGTTCGAAAAATTGCAACAGTTATTCCATGTTAAATAATGTATAATTTAAGTAAGGAGATGATAAATCATGGGACTTAAATATCAGAATATTTTAGTCGCTATTGATGGTTCAAAAGAAGCAGATTGGGCTTTTAAAAAGGGGATTGAAATTGCCAAAAGAAATGACGCCACCCTATTATTAGTCCATGTTATTGACACTAGGACGTTTGCATTAATTGAGGCTTACGATACAGTTATTGGTGATCGGGCAGAAAAGCTTGCAAAAGATATGCTTGAAAATTATCTAAAACAAGCGGAGGATGCAGGATTAACAAAAGTGCAATATGAAATTGACTACGGCTCTCCTAAAATAAGAATTCCTAGAGATTTGGCTAAAAAACACAATGTTGATTTAATTCTCTGCGGTGCTACTGGATTAAATGTAGTGGAAAGGTTCTTTATCGGCAGTGTTTCTGAACATATTACCCGATATGCAGCTTGTGACGTTCTCGTCGTTCGCACAGACAAAGATTCCGAATAAATATGAAGTTTTCAAAAGCACGCAGCAATGATGCTTCGTGCTTTTTTATACACTAAATTGACTTTAAAAATAGGTTTGTAGAGAATGGTTTAAATATGTATAGTATAATAAAATACTAATAAACAGATTGGAGGCAACTATATGAAAGAATATTTTTCATTTGATGATCGTCTTGGTATCCAGCTCCCCGATTTAACAATGGAATTGGCTGATTACAGCATAGAAACACAGGAAGAGATTCTCTTATATTGGGAACAAGTTCGCGGCTCTATCCCGGACCGGATTGGAGAACTAGAAATCCAAATTAATCAGAAACAAGCACTTCTTTCGAATGAAAGTAATTTCCCTCGCTCCTGTCAACTGAACACCGAAATTGCAGAACTAGCTTCGATTATTAATGATTTATGGCTATGGTACCGAGCAAACGAAGTTCTTTCAACAAAAGTCCATCAATAAAAAACTCCCTTTCCATCGAAAAAGGGAGTTTTCTCTATTAAAGGTCTTTTTGTATTTCTCTGACTACATGGCCAAGTTCAGGTAGAATTAATTTATTCATTGCTAGTTTCACTGCACCAGTTGAGCCTGGGGTGGAGAATACCGCTTTATTTTTTATTACACCCGCAATGGCCCTTGAAAGAATTGCAGCGCTTCCAATATCGTCTTGATAGCTCAACATCCTGAACAATTCTCCAAATCCAACAATTTCTTTATCTAGTAGATTTTGTACGGTTTCTATCGTTACGTCTCGCTTAGCAATCCCTGTGCCGCCATTTGTTAAAATGACATCAATTTCTTCTTTTGAACAGCCCTTTACTATTTCATCATGAATTGGTGCGGCCTCATCTTTTACAATCACGTAATCTATAATTTTGTGACCTGCTTGTTCAAGCAGGTCCATCATCAGTTTACCACTTTTGTCTGTTTCGCTATTTCTTGTATCACTAACTGTGATTACTTTACAATTTACCGTCCTTGGGGCTTCCTGTTTATGTTCTTTAGTACTCATTCATTAAACTCCTCTTTTTCTTTTAGGTAGCGAAGTTGATAATATTTATGGGCTAAATCAGTTACCTTTCTCGTTAACTGATAATTAGCGCCTGCACCAATCGCCATACTGACAAGCGGGATACCTTGTATCACCTTTTTTCGGAACAATGTAATAACCAACGCTTTCAATAGTTGCTGCACTGGCTGTTCAATCCATGTAATATCAATAATTTCTTCATTTCCTTTATAAAAATAATAGTCATCCCGATTCTCCAATTCATCCATCAACAAGGTCCATCCCTCTAGTTGAAGCCTTGGCGGCAATGTTGCCGTATGAAACACCTTCAGAGAGGTCATCATTTCAAACGGGGTATTAACCTCAATCCCATAGGTCATTGCAATTAATTGGACGGCCCTTAAATTAATAACGGCTATTGCTGGTATATCTGTGCTTAGAAGAAGTGGACCACCAGTCCCAGCTAAACCACCTTGAGCAAAAGAGTATAGACGATGCCTCGCAATTTGCTGCTCTGCAATGTATTGTAATTGCTCAATTTTTAATTGGCGTAAGTCTTCTACTTTTTCTAAGTCATTATGAAATATCCGCCCCGCAGAAAGAATTCTCTCCTTTGCATCCATCTGTAGCTGCGAGCCTTGTATCATACTATGTAAATGAAACAGCCAACTATCAATAACAGTAAAGAATTGCCGTTGAACCTTTTCGGGTAATAATAAGAATGATTGTTGCAGATATTTTTCATAAGTTAATTGGAAATCATTGGGCTCAAATTCACGTAAATTTCTTTCCCAATCCTGTATTTCATTCAAGACCTTTGCTTCACGGTCTGTTAATGGCATGATCGATTCCCCTCCACAGCAAGGCTTTCTATTTCCAGTATATCACAATGAAATAAAAGGATAAAAAGGCAAAAGGCAAAAGCCATTAAATTAGCTTTTGCCTTCTGTTTATTAATGAGTATTTGCTAGTCGAACGACGTCTCTAGCAATCATTACTTCTTCATTGGTCGGTATAATTAATACTTTAACTGGTGAGTGTGGATAGTTGATGAATGTTTCTTCGCCTCTCACTTTGTTCAAAGCAGGGTCCCAATAAACACCCATAAATTCAAGGCCTCTTAAGATCTTCTCCCTAATCGTATCACTATTTTCACCGATACCAGCTGTGAAAATAATTGCATCTACACCATTCATTCTTGAAGCATAGGAACCAATGTATTTATGGATACGGTTTGCAAATACATCTAGAGCAAGTTGAGCGCGGTCATTACCTTTTTTCGCTTCAATTTCAATATCCCTTAAATCACTAGAGAAGCCTGACATAGCGAGCATACCACTCTTTTTATTCAAAACATCAAGGACTTCATCCGCTGTTTTATTTGTTTTTTCCATAATATAAGGAATGAGTGCAGGGTCAATATTACCTGAGCGAGTTCCCATTGTTACCCCTGCAAGTGGTGTGAAGCCCATAGATGTATCAATCGACATACCGCCTTCAATCGCAGCAATACTTGCACCATTCCCTAAATGACACGAAATAAGGCGAAGTTGTTCAACGGGTCGACCTAGTAACTCTGCAGCACGTTGTGAAACATATTTATGTGATGTTCCATGAAAGCCATACTTACGAATGCCATACTTTTCGTAATACTCCATTGGCAGGCTATACAGGTAAGAACTTTCTGGCATCGTTTGGTGGAAAGCCGTATCAAAAACAGCTACTGCAGGAACATTTGGAAGCACACTCATGAAAGCTTTAATTCCTGTAAGATTTGCAGGGTTATGCAAAGGTGCAAGTTCTGATAATTCATCAATTTTCTTTAATACTTCATCGGTGATCAGCACTGAATCATTAAATGTTTCTCCACCATGGACCACTCGGTGTCCCATTCCGACAATCTCATCAAGTGATTTGATAATCCCTAAAGTGGTTAGTTTATCCAAAAGCATTTTAACCGCGACTTCATGATCAGGAATATCACTGATTTCTTGGATTTTTTCTCCATTTACTGTAATATTAAAAATCGAATCGTTCAATCCGATTCTTTCAATTAATCCTTTTGTAATAACATCTTCGTTTGGCATTTCAAACAATTGAAACTTCAAGGAAGAGCTTCCTGCATTAATTGCAATAATTTTTGCCATTTTTGTTACCGCTCCTTTTATATAACAACACTGGTTTGGAGTTATTTTTGTTAGTACAACATTATTTTGCTCAAACCGCTCTTGATTATTTCCTTCCTCATTTAATCATTGTGTATATTATATTTCAAGGTATAATTCACCTGGCAGCGCTTACATTACGAATGTTAATATATTCACATATTTCGGTAATTTTATAAGATTTATAACACTCAGAAAAAAAGGATGAGCAGGGTTTAAACCCTGTTCATCCTTTGTTCTCTTGGAACCATTTTTCCATTTTAGATAGTATTTTATCCATCTCTACCGCATTCGAAAGGCTAGGCAAATCGACAAGTAATGCCTGCTTTGGCGGTTGTACGCCTAAACCCTTTTTTTGGAGGATGATGATACTCTTAGCTGTATTTTTATTATTAAACATGCTCGTAGGTAATTGTAACAATCCTTGCACAATGACATGATCTTTAAAGAATTCACTTAGTTGGGAGGCTTGTTCACTTTCAAATAAACCATTAGGAATAATAAAGAATAAATACCCACCAGGTGTTGTAGACATGACACTTTGCTCAATGAATAAATGATGGGAATAGGTATGTCCCTCATCTGCCTTTACTTGATAATCCGCTGCTCTAACATCATTCGGATAATATCCAACAGGTAAATCACCAATGACCGCATCTACGGGGTCGATAAACAGTGGCTCAAGGCTGTCTTGATTGAAGAGTTGAATAGGGTGCTCTTGTAAATTTGCATTAACATAGGCAAGCTTAATTAACAGGTCATCAATCTCCACACCGACAGATTCTACTTTTTTTTGGAGGTGATTTAATACAGTTGTTAACAAATTACCGGTTCCTACTGCTGGGTCAAGCAAGCGGAATGTTGACTGTTTCATAAATCTATTTACTAAATAACCGACAAGCATCCCCACTGTATCAGGTGTCATTTGATGGTTAGGCTGAACACTTTCTTTCATCCCTTTTAAAATGACAAGCTGATATGCCTTTCGAATTTCCTCGTTTGAAAATTTGTTTAAATTGATCTGTTCATATTGTTTCTTAATCCTTTTTTCTGTTAGTTCGCTGATCTCATCCTGAAGGATAGAGCCATGGAATAAATTCTCTCCTGTTTCTGCAAGTGCCTCTAAATATGTACAATTAAGTTCTTCCTGTAAAAGAAGTGCTGTTTCATTAAATAACGTAAAAAGTTGTTCTACTGGAGAAACGTTCATCTTTTCCCCTCCCTCTTTAAATTCCTTATCCATTTTAATCGAGTATAGCTATTTTATACAAGTTTTAACCAAACAAAAAGGCCTCGTAATACCGAGGCCTTCTGTTTTACTATTTTGCAGCCTTTGCAGCTTCAATTGCTGCTTCGTAGTTAGGGTGGTTTGTTGCTTCACTAACATACTCAACATATGTCACTGTATCATTTGAATCAACAACAAATACAGCACGAGCCAATAGTCTTAATTCTTGGATAGCAACCCCATATGCTTCTCCAAATGAAAGGTCACGGTGATCAGATAACGTTTGAACGTTTTCTATTCCGCTTGCAGCACACCAGCGCTTTTGTGCAAATGGTAAGTCAACGCTCACAGTTAAAATTTTCACGTTGCCTAAGCTGTTTGCTTCTTCATTAAAACGGCGTGTTTCTGCATCACACACACCCGTGTCCAAAGATGGGACAGAAGTAATTAAACGCACTTGACCCTTTGTATTCTCTAATGTTACTGCTGATAAGTCATTCGCTAGGACTGTGAAGTTAGGCGCTTTGTCCCCTACCTTTACTTCATTGCCTAATAGAGTAATTGGGTTTCCTTTAAATGTTACATTTGCCATAATACATCCTCCTTTGTCGTATCCAAGTTCAAGCGATTGTTGTAAACCACTTCACTTCAAATATGTACAGTGTAAATATATCTTTTCAATATCTATTTTGCAATTATTTAGACTTATTGAAAATCGCTAGCGCCCCGTTTAGCGACATGAAAAAAGTTAATCTTCCTAATCTCTTGGAAGATTAACCTTTCATGCTATAATTCAAGCTCTTCTTTTGGTTTATGCTCGTTTTTAGATCCTTGCGAACTATTTTGCTGTTGGCCTTGGTCCTTTTTTGAGAACATTTGCTGAATTTTATCAATCGCTGATGGAGCAAGTTCTAGTATTTTCTCATACAAATGGGTACTTTCATCTAGGTGAAGCATTTTAACTCCATGAGAATTGACAATTAAAAAAGCAATTGGTGTGATTGAAACACCGCCCCCGCTCCCTCCCCCAAATGGATGGGATGAACCTTGACTTTGTCCTTGTCCTTGACCTTGTTCTTTTCCTTGTCCTTGACCTTGACTTTGAGACCCTTGGAGCTTAAATTCACTACCACCTGCAGCAAATCCAAAGCCTACTTTCGATACTGTCAAAATAACACTGCCGTCTGGGGTCTCAACTGGGTCCCCTATAATCGTATTAACGTCAATCATTTCTTTCAAACTTTCCATTGCAGTTGTCATCAAACCTTGAATTGGGTGGTCAGACATGGCTGTTTCCTCCTTTTTCAAACGGATTTTGTTTTATCATTTGCAAAATTAGTTTTCTTTTTAAAGTGCGGAAGTCCGCCCTTCCAGAATCTAAACAGTTTTAATCCTGCTAGAATAGCATACCCGATACGAAACTGAATAATACATGTAAATCTTGTTTGAATTACGGCTGCTTGAAAGTGTGGGGTAACCGTTATTTTGGGCATTTCTTTAAGTTTGAAATAATGACTGAGAAGCCCTATGATGCTCCCCTTAAAGGCCCATATTGCTCCGGTTATTGTCCCAGTGTGCGCCGCATCTCCTAGACCAATCAGTGTATTCCATTCTAAGCCTTTCATTGTGACCTTCCGAAAAAAATTCCTGACAATACGATGTAATCCAAACACATGATTGAGTAATTTTTTGGCATTTGATAAATTAGTCTCCACCTCATCTGTTGTAATATGATTCGTGTCTTGTTTAGCTGATTCTCGTGCGGAATCTCCCATTTTAGTATTACTTTCTACAACTATGTCAGGAGAATTATCATCCACTTTTATTAACGGAACATTTATTGTATATTTTATTAACCCGAACCAAATCTTTAATTTTATCTTTAGATCGTCATTGTCATTATGATGATAATAATTAATTAGGATTGTTAATTTAGTAAAAAGAATGAGAATGAATAAGAGCAATAGAATGGACAAAACCAAGAGCACCCAAAACAATTTTAATCACAACCTTTCAGCGGGTAGTATTTGCTTTTATATAAAAAAATAAACCTACCAACAATTGTTGATAGGTTTATTTTTACCGTTCCACATGGATAACTGTTGTGTCAGTGAAGAGATCATGCAAGCCCTGTTTTTTTGGTAAAAAAGCAACAATGATATATCCGAAGATAATCGTTGCTGATATAAATCGGCCGATCCATTCACGAAAGAGAATGGTTCCCCAAGTCAAATGATCATTTTTTAAATCGACTACCTTCAATCCAAACACCATTTTCCCAAGGGTTTGATTAAAATATTTTGTCATCAAGACGAAATATAAATAAAAGATGACCGCCGATGAAATGGAGACTGGCGCAAACATATTGGTTTCTGATAAAGGAATATCCAATAATCGAAATATAGGTTTAATTAGCAGCCGAACAATGCTTCCCACAACCACTAAATCAAGCAGATACGCCCAAAAGCGCATCCAGAAGCCCGCATAACGAACGGTATAATTTTCCTTTCTGTCAGTCGAGGTTTCTTGATATTCATTTATTTCCATTAATTAGCCCCCCTATTCTGCATACAGATACATGAGCCGTGGAGAATTCGGCTTCGAAAGTATTTGCATTAATCCAGCCATTTCAACATTTTCACCCATTAATTTCTTTGCCTGCATAGTAAATAAGGAACCCAAACCAAGAGAATCTGAATAACGAACCACCTGCGCTCCTTTGAGCTTTTCTTGTTTTTTCATAAGATTCACTACATCGTCTAAGTAGCCAAACCCATCGATTAGGTGTAAATCCTTCGCTTGTCGTCCATCGTAAACACGACCGTCAGCAATTTTTTTCACCTGGGCGACTGGCAAGTTACGCCCTTCTGAAATCACTTTGACAAATCCTTCATAGGAATTATTGATCATCGACTGTAATATTTGCCGTTCTTCATCTGTCATTTTTCTTGTTGGGCTCATAATGTCCTTATGCTTGCCACTTTTAATGGTAACAAAATCAACCCCATACTTATCGGCAAGACCTTCATAATTGATGCCTTCCATAATAACCCCAAGGCTTCCCGTCATCGTCTCAGGACTTGCATAAATCTTCTTTGCAGCAGTTGAAATATAATATCCTCCTGATGCTGCCATTGAACCCATTGAGATATAGACTGGTTTTTTACTGTTTTTTTGAATTTCAATTAGCTTATCGTGAATCTCTGCACTTTCAACCACGCCGCCGCCAGGTGAGTTGACCTTTACTATTATCCCTTTTACAGAATCATCTTCGTTTACGTAGTTTAACTTTTTCATAAAATCCTGATGATTATAGCCTGAACTTCCAAGCAAAGAAGCTGATTCCCCAGTGTCCTGAATGACACCATTGACATCGAGAATCACTATTTTCTTTAATTCGTTGCCTTCATTGACAACCTCTTCCGTAAAAGGCTGCTCAGCAGATGCCATAAAGTCGGTAAAATCAGTTTGAATTCCTTTAAAAGCAGTAGCTGATAAAAAATTAATTACCACAGAAACAAAAAATAACGCTGCCGCAATCCCTAAAGCAGCCCACCGTTTTCCATTCATAGATATGCAAGTCCCCCTTTTTCTTTTAGTCTAAAATTTATGACCTCCTTATATTGTTTCAATAAAATGCTAAACTAATTTCAGACTAACATTATTTTACCAAAGATTATTTTTGGGTTGGGTAATCATGTTACAATTATCTCATCTTTTTCCAGGGGGTACATAAAATGGCAAACAGGCGCAATATTTACTTTTATCATAAACGGGATGAGGATATGCTTTCAAAAATGGCTCCTCTTTTTGATGTGGCCGACCGTTATGGTTTTACGATTGTCACTGATTACCGAAATGCTAATATCATTGCCAGTGTTGGAGATGACGGAACATTTCTACAAGCTGTCAGGAAAACCGGCTTCCGTGATGATTGCCTTTACATGGGGATTTCAACTAAAGATTGCTTGAATATGTATTGTGATTTCCGAATTAATGATATTTCAAAAATGATTGACGCTATTATTACAAATGAAAATTTAAAAGTCCGTCGTTATCCATTAATTGACGTATCCGTTGATGGTCAGGGTACTTTTACTTGTTTAAACGAATTCAGCATACGTTCTTCGATCATAAAAACACTAGTGGTAGATGTCTTTATTAATAAGCTCCATTTAGAAACCTTTCGCGGGGATGGGTTGATTGTTGCGACACCAACCGGAAGTACTGCTTATAATAAATCGGTGAAGGGTTCGATTGTTGACCCTCTTATCCCATGCATGCAGGTGAGTGAAGTAGCATCCCTAAATACAAATCTTTACCGAACACTAGATTCCTCCTTTATTGTTGGAAGTGAACGAACACTTACATTCAATGTAATATCCGAAGGCAATGATTATCCTACCATGGGGATGGATAATGAAGCATTAAGTATTCGTCACGTTGAGAAAATCAGCATAAGAATAAGTGATAAAAAGTTAAAAACACTAAAGCTTAAGGACAACTCCTTCTGGGAAAAAGTGAAACGGACTTTTTTATAAGAAAAGCGGAAGCGCCCGTATAGCGAAGTAATAAGTTTTTCTTAAGAATAGAAAAACCTTATCCTATTAAAGGGATAAGGTTTTTGCTTATATGCTCGTGCTCTTTTCTTTTCGCAAATGTAACCATTGTGGAGACAATAGTTTTGTTTTTGAAAGGGAATAAATTGTTAACGCAGACCAGATGAACATAAAGGATAGAAGTTGTATTTTTGAAAAATGTTCATGATAGATAAATACCCCTAATAATAAGGTTAATGTAGGTGCAATATATTGGAGAAATCCTAATAAAGATAAGGGAATTTTTTGTGCTCCTTTTGCAAAATATAGAAGCGGCACTGCTGTTGCAACTCCTGCACCGATTAAAAGCAGATCGGTTTGGATCCCTGATGTTATAAAGGAATTGGATCCATTCATAAATAAGTAACCAATATAAATGGCGGCAACAGGTGTAACAACAAGTGTTTCTAATGTTAATCCGACTGCAGAATCAACGTTTATTAACTTTTTCGCTAAACCATACACGCCAAAGGATAGGGCCAAAGAAATGGCAATCCACGGAAACTGCCCATGCGAAATAGAAATAATCAATACCCCTATTGCAGCTAAAATGAAAGAGACGTATTGATAAATAGTTAATTTTTCCTTAAGAACAATCATTCCTAATAAAATACTAATTAATGGATTGATATAATATCCAAGGCTAGCTTCAATCATATGACCACTATTAACCGCCCAAATATAAATGAACCAATTCACACTTATTAATAAGGAGGCAATCGTCAGGGCATACATTTGTTTTTTATTCTTAGTAAACCCTTTAATGGTTTGGAGAAATAGTCCTAATTTTTTTGTTAGGAAGAGAATGATGATCATAAAAATAAACGACCATAAAACACGGCTCGCTAAAATTTCCTTTGCATTAACATTGTCTAAAAGCTTCCAATAAATCGGCAATAATCCCCACAGCAAGTAAGAAAAGCCGGCATAAATGACTCCTTTTTGCGTTTCAGTTTTTTTCATCTGTTTTCGAGCCCCTATTCTTTCTAGTTTCGAAATAATTTCTATTATAACTCGAAACATCCTGAAATGGGGAATTTTTTGCTTCCAATAAAAAGCAGACGGAATTCCGCCTGCTTCCTTGAAATATTAAACTAAACTTGTTTAGCCGCCTCGAGTTCCTTTTTGCGGAGTTCAATTCGACGGATTTTCCCTGAGGTTGTTTTTGGAAGTTCACTCAAATATTCTATTTTTCTAGGGTACTTATATGGAGCTGTAAGTGTTTTGACATGCTCCTGCAAGTTCTTTGTTAATTCTGGGTCCGTTGAATCAATATCCTCTTGTAAGACCACAAATGCTTTGACAATAAAGCCACGAATTTCATCCGGGCTTGCCACGACGGCACATTCCTTAACAAATGGATGTTTAACGAGCGCATCCTCCACTTCAAATGGTCCAATTGTATAGCCCGAGCTAATGATAATATCATCATCGCGGCCTTCAAACCAGAAGTAGCCATCTTGATCCATTTTGGCTTTATCGCCTGTTACATAATAGTCACCTCGGAACTGCATTGCCGTTCTTTCTGGATCTTTATAATAATTTTTGAAAAGAGCTGGAGTTTCTACATGGACAGCAATATCGCCCACTTCTCCGACAGCACAAACTTGGCCTTCTTCGTTAATGATTTCAACTCTATTTCCAGGTGTCGGCTTGCCCATGGATCCAGACTTCAATTCCATCCCTTTTGTAACCCCTACTAACAAGGTATTTTCAGTTTGTCCATAACCGTCACGGACATCAATATTAAAATACTTTCTAAACGTATCAATAACCTCTCTATTTAAAGGTTCACCTGCTGAAACCGCACTATGAAGATTTGGCAATTGATACTCAGCTAAATTATCTACCTTCGCCATTAATCGATATTCGGTAGGTGTACAACAAAGGACATTGACATCATATTTTTGAAGGAGGCTCAAATATTTTTTCGGATCAAATTTTCCGTTGTAGACTAATCCTGTTCCCCCCGAGCCAAGTACCGATAGGAAGGGACTCCAAATCCATTTTTGCCAGCCTGGACCTGCAGTTGCCCAAACCGTATCACCATCTTCAATACAAAGCCACTTTGGCGCAGCTGTTTTTAAATGAGCATAGGCCCAGCCGTGCGTATGTACAACCCCTTTAGGATTCCCCGTTGTGCCGGAGGTATAGGACAAAAATGCCATATCGTCTCTAAACGTATCTGCGAGCACCAATTCTTCTGATGCATCTTTCATCTCTTCGTCCAAATGAATCCAGCCTTCTTCAGACCCTCCGATTGTAAATTTAACCAAAGCTTGTGGTGCCGTTATATTTTCAAATTGATCAACGAATGGATAATAACTAATGATCCCCTTAACATCACCGTGTGTAATACGATACTTTAGGTCTTTTTCCTTTAACATTTCAGAGCTTGGAATGACAACCATTCCAGCTTTTAATGCGGCTAAATAAACAACATATGCTTCAATCAGACGGGGCACGATTACAAGGACCACATCGCCCCTGTTTAAACCATTCTTGGCGAAAACATTCCCTGCTTGGTTAACCTTCTTCATTAATTGCTGATATGTAACTTGTTTTGTCTCTCCAGTCTCATTCTCCCACTTCAATGCGACTCTGTTCGGTTCTTTGGCAAAACGCTCCATTTCAGAAACAAGATTATACTTTTCTGGTGCAATTAAATCTTCCCGCTTCATACTTCTCCCCCTTAACTTTTTCGTATTTATCCCACAAAATTAATTATACAGAATTATTTAAAAATTTTAAATTGTTATTCATTTAAAAATATTTTTCACTATCTTGAGCATAAAAAAGAGAGCGGGGGGAAGCCCCTCGCTCTCTGTAGCCATCGTATTAATTTTTTATTAACGAGAGAATCCGCCGCCTAATTGAGATTCAGCCATTGCTACTAGACGCTTTGTGATTTCACCACCAACAGATCCGTTGGCACGTGAAGTAGTGTCAGCTCCAAGATTTACACCAAATTCAGAAGCAATTTCATATTTCATTTGGCTTAGAGCTTGTTCAACACCAGGAACCAATAATTGATTTGAGTTGTTGTTGTTTGCCATGTGATATCACCTCCTTGTGAGTATAGAATGTGTAGAACTTAAAAGCTTCATTCTAAATTACAATTGGTAATTGTTCGCAAAATATTCAAATTTTACCTTTTTAAAATAATTCACTAAATTCTGAGTGCTGCTTGTTATCAGGTTTTATTACAAGTGTCTCTGTATCTTGCACTGCTACATGAATGAGTGGTTCGAAATCAAAGAAGCTTTCATAATGCTGAACCTTTTCCCTTTTTGGCTTTGTTTTTGGAGAAGCCGGGACAAAGATGGTACAGCAATCCTCAAACGGCCTATTCGAAATTTCAAGTGTATCAATTTCCTGTGCGATTTTAATGATATCCGTTTTATCCATCGTAATCAATGGCCGCAAAAGAGGCGTATTTGTTACATCATTAATTGCGTACATACTCTCAAGCGTCTGGCTCGCAACCTGCCCGAGGCTTTCACCGGTAATTATAGCAAGACCTTCATGTTTTTTCCTAATCTCATCCGTGATTCGAAGCATCATCCTTCTCGTAGATGTCATCGAATAATTTTCAGGTACTTGTTCGCGAATTGTTTGCTGAATATCAGTAAACGGAACAATATGCAAGGTCATCGATCCATATATTTCAGCCAGTTTTTTTGAAAGGTCAATGACCTTCTCCTTCGATCGTTCACTTGTAAATGGGGGGCTGAAAAAATGAACCGCTTCGATTTCTAGTCCCCTCTTCATTGCCATATAGCCGGCAACAGGGCTGTCAATTCCACCAGAAAGCATGAGCATGGCTTTTCCACTTGATCCAATCGGTAGTCCACCAGCACCCTGTATGGTTTCGCATGATAGGTAAATGGCTTCCTTTCTGACTTCAATCCGTAAATTAATATCCGGGTTTTTCACATCCACTTTGATTCCAGAAATATGCTGCAACAAATGACCGCCAAGGGCGTGGTTAATTCCGTCCGTATCCAACTCAAATGTTTTATCAGATCTTTTCGGAGTAATTTTGAAGGTTTGACCCTTCTTGTATAGGGAGCGCATCATATCAAGTGAAGTCTGTTTTAATACCTCAATATCTCTTTTCAGCTTGATGGCCGGACTAAAGGATTGGATTCCAAATATATTCTTCAATTTTCCAATAATTGCTTCGCTGCTTTCACCATTTAATAAGACATACATCCGATCACGGCTTGCTTCTACTTTAATTTTTGGAAAGGGAGCAAGAGCAATTCTAACACTTTTTCTTAATTTTTCTACAAATTGATTGCGATTTCTTCCTTTTGTCGATATTTCACCGTAGCGAATGAGTATACGATCATATTCCATCTATTTCATAACCTTTCGTAATTGGTTTGCGGATTCTCTAAAAGCAACTAGAGCTGTCACTGCCTCTTCTCTGGTATTCTCAAATGAGAGACTAATCCGGATGGCACTTTCAGCTTGCGTTTCATGAACGCCCATTGCGAGAAGCGTTTTACTTGGTGATTTCTTTTTTGAGGAACATGCACTTGTGGTGGATACAAAGATCCCTTTCCGCTCAAGTGAATGAATGAATACTTCTGATTTTATTCCCTTTAATGAGAAATTTAAAATATGGGGTGCTGCATTTTCAGTAGGTGTATGAATTTGAGCACCTTCTATTTCTGCTAACCCCTTCCTGAGCAGGCTGTGGATATTCTTCATTCGTACCATCTCTGCTTCGCCTTTCATTAATGTCATCCTAAGTGCCTTTGCCATCGCAACGGCGCCTGCCACATTTTCTGTACCGCTTCGAATCTTCCGTTCCTGATTGCCGCCAGAAAATAATGGAGCAAGTCTCACACCCTCACGGATAAAAAGGGCACCGGTGCCTTTTAGGCCATGAAATTTATGACCGGATATCGAACAAAGATCCACTCTGTTTTTATAGAGAGAAAGGGGAATCTTTCCTATTCCTTGGACTGCATCAACATGAAATAAAATCGTTGGATGTTTTTTTAATAGGTCTCCAATTTCTTTAATTGGCTGAACCGTACCCACTTCATTATTCACCTGCATAATGGATATTAAAATGGTATCTTTTCTTATCGCTTTTTCAAGATCCGAAACATTAATTCTTCCAAACCTGTCAACAGGCAAGTAGGTAATCTCAAAACCCTCCTGTTCAAGCTGTTCCATTGCGGCTCTAACTGATGGATGTTCAACACTTGATGTAATCAGGTGCCGACCTTTATTTTTATGTAATAAAGCAGATCCTTTTATCGCTATATTATTACCTTCCGTTCCCCCGGAAGTAAAGTAAATTTCAGATGGCTTTACTGTTAAGAGCTTGCTTACTTGTTCCCGCGCCTGGGATAGCAGCTTCTCTGCCTGTCCCCCCATACTGTGTAGTGAGGAAGGGTTCCCATAATATTCACTAGACACCGTAACAAACGAATCTATAACGTCTTTAAACGGTTTTGTCGTTGCACTATTATCAAAATAGATCATTTTTTCTCCTCCGAACTCTTACAAAAATAAATCTTATCATATAGACCAAAAAAAGAATAACAAAAAAACCGATTCAGCGAAAATGGCACTGATCGGTTTTTTGTTATTTATTCGGTTACAAATGTGGCTTTTATTTTTTTCAATGCATCTGGGTCAATAACATCAAGTGTTGCTGCCGCTTGTTCTAAAGCCTCTTGATATTCATAGTGTCTAAATGCCATTTCTGCTTCCAATAATCCTTTGGCTACATTTGGATATTGGCTTTTATAACGATTTCCATATTGAATGGCTTTTTCCGCTAACATCACATTTTCTAGCAATTCTATCGTTGAATTGGTAAGTTTCTCCACCGTTAATACAGCAATTTCTAAATATTGATTGAGAGCAGAAATGTTAAGTGGCTTTTCTCCAAGCTGGTATCTCACATTTTGAATACTTTCATTTGTATCCTCAAATAAATACTTATAATCTTCTGGCAAGCCAGGGACATTACTCTTAGATACGAGACGAACCGTCTCTCCAACTTTCTTGGTAAGTTCTTTAAGCTTTTCCCTTGCTTCAAATTCATCTTTCCTAAGGGCTTGAAGTTTTAAAGCAAAATCTTGCTGCCCTTCTCGGATGATATCCAACTGTTCTTTTACTTGAGCTAACTCTTCACTAATCACCGTTTGTGCTGTTTCGTTTAACTTTACTTTTTCAATCAGAATCTCAAAATGTTTATACACAGTGGAAAGTTCTTTTTCCAGCTGTCGCTGCGTTTCAAAATCACCTTCAGACAACTGGTAGATTTCTTGAACATGAATGACTTCATTTGAAAGATGACTATTTTCCTCTTGGGCAGAAATAAGAAGTTCACTTGCTATTTTTTCATTTTTTATGACAAAATGCTTGGCGTGTACTTCTTTTTCCAATAAATCGAAAAGGACATCAATTCTTTCCTTTATTTCTTTTATACATTCTACTGCCTCATCAATCTTCGTTGCTTCGATAAGCTCTAGATTCTCAGCCAGTTTCTCTTCTAAGCGTTTGATTTCTTTTTCCAAATTAATATGTTCTAAATAGTATTCTTGATCAGACATTTCACGGTATCCGTCAAGAATATCTGAAAGCTGATTTGGCAGAAGTGATTGACATTCAATTAACAGCTGCGGAATCAAGTCCATATCTTTTTTAATCATTCCAAGCTGACTATGAATCATTAAAACTACTTCACGGGCTTCAAGATAATTACCATGTTCCGTTTTCTCATCAAATTCCTGAAATTTTAGTGAAACGACGTTGAGTTGTTCCTCTAAGCACTTTTCTGAACTTCCAAAGCTGTGACGATGGGCAAGCAGCATTTTTTTTGATTCCCGATACTGCTCTTTAAGCTCTTCAATTTCAACTCGGTTCTTTTCCTCGCTGCCAACCAATTCATGTAACTCTTCTAATATACTTTTTATTTGATCCTCAGTTTCTTGTAACTTTGCTCCAATTGCTTGCTGAACACCTTTCGCTTTACTGAATCGGTACTTATCTATGTACTCTTCGGCATCAAAAAGCATTTCCTCTAAATCAGGCAGCTGTACCGTTACCACATCGTCCCATTGATTTCGCCAACGTTCGAATAGTTCTTCAGTTTGCCCTGTCATATTAAGCAGCTTCACTTTTGACATTTCATCCAGTACTGGACGATTCATTAAATCGATTTTCCAGGCTTCCAATCGATCCATTTCCTTAAAGTACTTTTTCTTTATTAAATACCCAATTACAAATAAGGCTAGTAAAAGGATAAAAAATCCAATGAAATATTTCACAAGTAAGCCCCCTATTTCCCAAAACATTCTTCCAAATTCCAGTTTTCATGCATCTATTATAAAAAAATCTCTTAATGTTCGATTCAATGCTATTATGATACCATGTTAACGACATTTTTTGACTATTATTTTCATTTTTTTTGTAAAATAAATGAAAACTCACTAATTGGCGAGTTTGATAGGACGGTTCATGAGGCGCAGTTGAATTTATGCTTTCCTATTAACTAAAAAAAAATAGCGATGGCCGCTATTTTATGACTGCACTCATTTTCATTGGTACATCCGAGCATAGTGTTTTATCAATCCACAAATTAATATCCTTTAAATATTTCTGCTCAAAAAATGGTTCATTTGGAAAGACATACAAGACTTCCCTCATATAATGTGTATTCATAAATGGCATCATCAATAATCCTTTAAGTTGAATAATTAAATAAGGAATCGAGTGAGGGCGGAATTCATTCCATTCAAAACCACGCTCAAATACTAATTGAAAATAGTATTTTTCCTTAAGTAAATAGGTTGACATGATTTCGCGAACCACTTGCGAATCCATGGACATTTCCCGATAGACAAGACTGGCTAATTTACTATTTTCACATTGATAATGAAGTAAATCAGTGACAATTCGCTTTAAACACTCCTTTGCTCCCTTATCTATCGATGCATAGGCTTCTTCCATTTTACTAATATACTGTTCAAAAAAATGCGTAAAGCAATATTCTAGCAGACCTGGTTTATTTTCGAAATGGTAGGCAATCGTTGCCGTATTTACTTTTGCCAGTCGGGCGATATCCCGAATTGATGTTCCAGAGTATCCATTGGACTTAAACAATGTTATAGCGGCCTTAACAATTGCTTCTTTAGCATTTTTCTTCATAAATTGTCCCCCTTCTGGTATACCCAAAAATCCCCTTACGTTATAATTCTTTGTTATAACACAGATTCCTTTATGAAAAAATCGACAAAGTCTGCTCATTTTCTTGTAAATTTGATAAAATAATAAATAAAATTGTTGAAACGAAGGGGAAATACCATGTTTAACGTCGAAATGTATACTGCGAGCCGCGAGGAAAATTATAATCTTGTTAAAAAACAACTGCATGCTCTTATTCACGATGAGAACAATCAGATTGCGAATCTCAGCAATGCCAGTGCCCTTTTGAACCAATTTCTTGACCGAATTAATTGGGTCGGATTTTATTTAATGGATACGAATCAACAACTAGTATTAGGACCATTCCAAGGTCTTCCTGCATGTGTACGTATTCCTTTGGGTAAGGGTGTTTGCGGGACATCTGCTTTGAAAAAAGAAACCGTTCTTGTGGCAGATGTTCATCAGTTTCCCGGCCACATTGCTTGTGATGCAGCCTCCCAATCCGAGATTGTTATCCCTCTCATTAAAAATGAGCAGCTAATTGGAGTTTTGGATATTGATTCACCTGAAAAAAACCGTTTTGATGCACTTGATCAACAAATGTTGGAAGAATTTGTTGCAATTCTAGTTGAACATATATAGAAAATAGCACAGATAAATTCTCTCTGTGCTCAGGCTGTCGAGAAACTTTCGACAGCCTCTTATTTTCTACAATAACTTTAACAATTCACCGCGTTAATTCGTTATAATATTATTAATATATAGGCTTTGCAGCATGTCTGTTGATTTGCGCTCCAGGCACTTCGCTTTCCGCGGGCGTGCCGGGGAGCCTCCTCGGCGCTGAAGCGCCTGCGGGGTCTCCCCTGCCCCGTACTCCCGCAGGAGTCTGCGTGCCTTCCGCGGAAATCAACAGGGAGGTAATCAACCTAAAGAATTGCAACACACTTTTTCTAGCCTTGCTAATTGTGTTGCAATCTTTTTCATATTTTGGCAGGCTGCCGTAAGGAGAGCCTGTTCGCTTGCTTTCTTCAATCCCCGTAACCGGCAATAGCGAAGCCCGTGCAGCTCTTTTGAGTCTGCGAAGCTTCGCTCAATTTTTTCCTTTCTAA